>JANOJK010000345.1:0-6946 GCA_031408165.1 Acidobacteriota bacterium
CGGACTCCATGGCCGGCAGCAGGTTCACGCAGGCGGCGAGCCGCGCCGCTACCAGTGTATGCGCGAATGTCGACGCGTCCGCATCCGCGGGCAGCGTCGTCATCACCAGGACGTAATCGGCGTCGGTCATCTGAGTCGCCCCGTCCGGTCAAACCCGGAAGCGGCGGTCCTCTCTTGTCGCTTCCGCTTTCAGGCCGAAGATCGGACTAATGGCCGGGGTGCGATCGGCCGAAAGTATTGTACAAAGGTACGCCCCCCCAGGAGACGTCAGGCCGTCGTGCAACAACCCCGAACCTCCACCTTTGCCTCGCCGCCGCCGCGAAGCGGCGAAGGCGGCCTTGCGCCGCTCAGGCGACGCAAGACCCCCGAAGCCCCGGCCTCGCCGTGGCGCACCCGTCTGCTCAACTATGTCCTCGCGTTCGTGACCGTCGTCCTCGTCGTGGACGCCCTGATCGGCGACAAGGGGTTGCTTGACACGCTGCGCGCCAGCCGCCAGCACGACGCGCTCGCGGCCGGGTTGACGCAGAAGCGCCGCGAGAACACCCGCCTGAGGGACGAGATCCGGCGCCTCAAGGACGATCCGGCGGCGATTGAGTCGCTGGCGCGGGGGGAGCTCGGCCTCATGCGCGAAGGGGAAGTGCTCTTCATCGTCCGCGATACGCAATCCCCCGCCCGCTAGCCGGCACGGCTCACGTGAGCACCCGGTGCTCGAGCGCCATCAACAGGATCGCCGGCGCGTGCCGTCGATGGCCGGCTCGTTCGTCGCGCCAACCGCCGAGGCCGCTACGACTTCTCGCGCTTGACCTGATCCCATGACACGGATTCGACGACACCGCCTTCGGCCATGAGCTGCGCGCTCAGCTCGTCGAGCGACGTCCGCGGATCGAGCCAGGCGTGGTACTTGACCGTGATGTCGCTCTTGCCCTGCGAGATTTCGCGCGGCTCGAATACCACCTCGTTGCGGACGAGGACCCCTTCCACGTGCGACGTCGGAAACTGCCGGCCCGGTGCCGAGATCTCGAGCGACATCAGGCGCGTCTTCTGGGTCGCGACCCGGTCGAGCACGAGCAGCGTGATGCACAGGAAGGCCGCGCCGAGGCCCGCGACGGCAAAGGCGCCGAGGCCCGTCGCCATCCCAAGCCCCATCAGCAGGAAGAGGATGGTGACGTCTTTGGGGTCCTCCACCGGCGTGCGGAACCGCACGATCCCGGCCGCGCCCGCGATGCCGAAGGCGCGCGCCAGCGAATTGCCGATGATAATCATCATGACCGCGCCCGAGACACACAGCAGGATCTGCGCCTGCTCCAGCGATTTCGGCCGATCGCGACTGGCCGGCTGGTGAATCGCGGTCACCAGCGCGCCGATGAGCGCCGCCGCCACCATCTTCGACAGCTCGACGAAGGGCTGCAGCCGGAAGACCGGCGTGCCCCCGAAACCCTGGCCTGTCTCGAGCGTCGCCTGCGTGATCGGCTCGAGCCCCGCCAGCTGCAGCGGCCATTTCATACCGACCCAGACCAGCGCCGAGCACAGCGCGGCGCCTCCCGCCAGCACGCGCAGCCGCCGCCAGGGCCACGCCGCAAGCCGCGCGGCCTCGACGGAGTCGTAGGTGACGAAGATCGACGACAGGCGGGACGCTTCGAGTACCTCCGCAACCGCGGGCCGCATCGCCGCGAGCCGGAGGCTCCCCCCCAGGCGCTGCGCGGTCGTGTGGCCGCGGACGAGCGCGCGGATGCCGCCGCTGTCCACCATCGGCACGCCGCCCAGGTCGATGATCAGGTGGCGCTGCCCGGCACGGAACAGCTGCTGGATATCGCGTTCGAACACTTCGGCGGCCCCGCCCGCGACCAGCGGCACCTGGGGCGAGAGGACGAGGCGATCGGCGGCGGGTCGTTGGGTAAGTGGCACGGGTCCGTTCAGGGCAGTCGCGGCGAACTATACACGACCTCAGACCTCTTTCCAGGCCTGGTGAAGATTCGCCACACCCCGGCTCCCGGGTTTGACTGGTCAGTTTGAGGCGAGGCGTCACTGCCAGGCCTGTAGAGTCGCCACGACCGGCGTATCATCCTGACGGTGCCGATCGACCTTCGTGACGCGTTCCGCGGGTTTGCGAACAACCGGGGGTTCCTGGCCGCCGCCGTGCTCTCGCTCGCGCTCGGCATCGGCGCCAATACCGCGATCTTCAGCGTGGCCAGCGCCCTGCTGCTGCGGCCGCTCCCCTACCCCGACGCGGATCGGCTCGTCATTCTCTGGAACCGCTCCCCGGGTCTCGGGATCACGGAAGACTGGTTCTCGACCGCCCAGTATTTCGACGTGAAACACAGCGGCTCGGGGTTCGAGGAGGTGGCGATCGCCTACGGCGCGAACGAGAACCTCACGGGCGACGGCGAGCCCGAGCGGATCGGCACCCTGCGCGTCTCCTCCACCCTCTTGACGATGCTGGGCGTGCGGCCGGAGCTGGGGCGCCTCTTCACCGCGGAAGAAGACCGGCAGACGCCCGCCAACACCGCGATCCTGGGTTATGCGACGTGGCTCCGCCGCTACGGCAGCGATCCGGCCGTCGTCGGCCGCCGGATCGAACTGAACGGCCGGACCTACCAGGTCGTCGGGGTGCTCCCCGCGTCCTTCTCGCTCCCGCGCGAAGTGATGCCGACGCTCGGCAACGCGGCAGACGCGCACCTGGTCATTCCGTACCCGATGGCGCCCAACGCCGCCAAGGCGCGCAACCGCGAGGACTTCAACATCGTGGGCCGGCTCAAGCCCGGCGTGTCCATCGCACAGGTGCAGCGTGAAATGGACACGCTGACGGCGCGCCTGCGCCGCGACTTTCCGGATTTCTACCCGCCGAACGGCGGCCTGACGTTCGCCGTGGTTCCCCTCCAGGAACAGGTCGTGGGCGGCGTGCGGCAGTCGCTCGCGATCCTGATCGGCGCGGTTGCCTGCGTGCTCCTCATCGCGTGCGCCAACGTGGCGAACCTGCTCCTGTCGCGCGGCCTGGGGCGGCAGAAGGAGCTCGCCATCCGCGCGGCGCTCGGCGCCACGCGCGCGCGCATCGTGCGGCAGCTCCTCACCGAGAGCGTCATCCTCGGCCTCGCCGGGGGTCTGCTCGGACTGCTCTTCGCCTTCTGGGGCCTCTCGTGGATGCAGTCGCTCGGATCGCAAAGCGTCCCACGGCTGCGCGAGATCCGCATCAACGGCGGCGTCCTGCTGTTCACGATGGCGCTCTCGCTCCTCTCGGCCACCCTGTTCGGTCTGGCGCCCGCGCTCCGCGCCGCGGCGCTGGATCTGCAGACGCAGCTCAAGGACGGGGACGGCGCGTCCGCCGGGCTCGCGGCGTGGGGACGCCGGCAGCGCACGCGGCAGGCGCTGGTCGTCGCGGAACTGACGCTCGCCGTCATGCTGCTGGTCGGCGCGGGCCTCCTGATTCGCAGCTTCGCGCAGATCCAGCGCGTGCCGGCCGGGTTCAGCACGGATCGCGTGCTGACGCTCGGGATCACGTTGCTCGGCCGCAAGTACACCGACACGCCCACGGTCCTCGAGGTGTACCGGGATTTGTGGGCCCGCCTGGCGCGCATCCCCGGAGTGGCGGCGGTCGGGGGCGTCTCGTCGCTGCCGCTGAGCCACATGATGGCGTGGGGACCGATCACCGTCGAAGGACGGACCGCGCCCGCCAGCGAGCGGTTCATCAACGTGGATCAGCGCGTCGCCGCCGCCGACTACTTCCGCGCCATGGAGATCCCGCTCCGGCGCGGACGGCTTTTCACCGGCCAGGACATCCCCACCGGTCCGCGCGTCGTCCTCGTCGACGAGCGCATGGCGCAGACGCTCTGGCCGGCCGAGGACGCGATCGGCAAGCGCATTCGCACCGGCGGCATCGACGCCAGCCCAGACACGCCCTGGATCACCGTCGTCGGCGTCGTCGGGAACATCAAGCAGGACTCGCTCGACGCTGATTCGCGGATGGCGATCTATTTCCCGCAGACGCAGACCACTCCGCGGGGGATCAACATCGTCGTCCGCAGCCACGGCGAGCCCGCGGCGCTCGCGACGGCGATCCGCAAGGAGATCCGCGAGGTCGATCCCGACCTGCCCATCTACGACGTGCGGACCATGGCGGAGCGCGTCGACGAGTCCCTCGCGCGGCGGAAGTTCTCGATGCTGCTGCTGAGCATCTTCGCGATGCTCGCGTCAGGGCTCGCGGCAGTGGGCATCTACGGCGTCGTGGCGTTCCTCGTTGCGCAGGGGACGAAAGAGATGGGGATCCGCATGGCGCTCGGGGCCACGCCGCGCGCCATCGGACTGCTGGTCCTGCGGCACGGCCTCGTGATCGCGGCCGTGGGGCTGGTGCTCGGCGTCGGGGGGGCGGTCGTCCTGACGCGCCTGATGCGGAGCCTGTTGTTCGGCGTCGGGCCGACTGATCCCGTCACTTATGTGCTCGTGGCCGGGCTCGTGGTCGCGACGGCGGCGGCCGCGTGCGTTCTGCCGGCCCGTCGCGCCGCGCGACTGGACCCGATGCGCTCGCTGCGATAGCCGCCCCCGGTCATGCCCTGCACGGGCGCGGCTTATCGGCGTTCGAACAGGACAATCTCTGCAGGCAGGTTGGCCTTCGCGGTCCGGCCCGCCTCAATCCACGAGCGGGACTGCGGCGTGACGGCGATTGTCGCATCGGCGTTCGTCCACCAGTCCGGATCGACGCGCGCGCGCTCGGGAAGCGCGAAGCCGACCAGGGCTTCCACCTCTGCGAAGGTCAGGACGAGCGCTTCCGCGTACCGCCCGTCGAGGTACTTATAGAGGGGCCGATACTCGGCCGGCACCGAGGCACGCCGCGGCGATGGCGGAGATGGATCCCCGCGCGGAGACTCGTCGACGACGCCCCGTCCTCGCTTGCGCCAGGCGCCCACCAGCAGGTCCTTCAGCGTCGACACGGCTTCACCCTCGTCTTGTCGCCTCTCGCCTCATCGCCTCATCGCCTAATCGTCTCATCGTCTCATCGTCTCATGAGCTGATCGGCGCGCGCGTGGCCGCGGTTACGTTCGCGCCGCAAAGATCATGTCCCGGATGTGGCGAAGAATCGGCTGGCGAACATGAAACCGGCGGTTGTGGAGGAACCCCTCCGGCAGGGTCGCCGGGCCCGACCAGCCCTTGACCGCGACCGTCCGGTGTTTGTGCGTCACGTTGACGTGGAGGTCCGCGTCGCTGTCGACCTCGAAAAACGCCACCCGGCAGTCGTTGGTCGTCGGACGGCTCGCGGTGAGCTGCGCAATCGCGATCTCCAGCGTTTCGACATCGGCCGTCCAGCTGCCGCTGTGAGACGTGTTATTCGCCGTGCTGGTGCGACCGCTCTCGACGCGCCGGGCGGTCGGAGCCCACGGGGTGATTCTCTGGTCCATTGATGTTCAGCCTCTGGTTGACGTTACTCCTGAACATCCCTGGAGCGATGTTCATACTTGCACACCCGCAGGATCGCGCGCGGAGCCAGGGGATGACCGTCAGGGGGTCGCGCGCTGGAGCTCCCCGGCTACCTCTTCGAGCCGGTCGTAGCTGAGTCCGGCGCCTCTTTCCATCCCGGACTGGAGCACGATGTCACGCACCTCGGCCGAGGGGTACAGGCAGGTGACCGTGAGACGGGTCCTGCCGTTCTCGTCCGTGAGCTGGGATGTCACCACGGATTCGACGTCCGGAAACTGTTCGAAAATCTCGGTGAACACCACGCGCTCGGGCGGGGTGATCTCGCGATACACGCCATAGAATGCGGCGGTTTCCCCTTTTGGCGTGCGGTTGACGAACCGCCATGCGCCGCCTGGGCGCAGGTCGACCTCGCAGACGGGCACGGAGTAGCCCTCGCCGAGGCAGCCCCACCAGCGTCTGATATGTTCGGGCTTGCTCATCGCCTCGAAGATCAGGTGACGGGGCGCGTCGAAGACACGTGTCAGGCAGATCTCGCGAGCTGACGGGGTCGTGACTTTGAAGGTGTCCCTATTTGCGACGTTGCTGACGGCCATGTTTCTTCCTCTCCTTCGCTTGCAGTTCGTGTAGATACATCTCGAGGCGATCGAAGCGCCCCTCCCAGATCGCGCGATAGCGCTCGATCCAGACGGCCGCGTCCTTGAGCGGTGCCGCCTGCAGGCGGCAGGGCCGCCACTGGGCTTCGCGCCCGCGGGCGATCAGTCCTGCGCGCTCGAGGACACGCAGGTGCTTCGAAACGGCCGGCATGCTCATGTCGAACGGGTCGGCCAGTTCGGTGACCGAGCACTCCCCGGACGCCAGCCTGGCAAGGATCGCCCGCCGGGTGGGGTCGGACAGGGCGGCGAACGTGGTACTCAGGTGGTCATCTACCATGTCTATTGAACCAACAGGTTACTTAACGCATAGGTTAAATACACCCCCTGCGCCTCTCCCGTCTAGTCCTTTCTTCGCGCCGGAGAAGTTTCAGTTCGTCGAGTCGGCGCCGGTCACTGACCCGCCGCGGTGCGCCCGGGCACCATCGTCGGCTGTGCCCACGCCATGCGCCCGTTGCTCTCGATGACGCGCGTCCGCACGTACCCCTCGTCCCCTTTGATCACGTAGGTGGCCGATGGCTCGGCGCGCTCGCTCAGCACACGGCCGCCTTTCCCGATGAACTGGATGCGATACTTCGAGAACGTCGTAGGTCGCACGGCGATCCTGACCGCGGTGGCGCTCGCGTCGTACTCGACCAGTTCCACGCCGGTGGACGCGTAGAAATCTCCGCGCTCCATCGCCTCGAGGATCGCCCGCGCCTCCAGCCGTGGCGCCCGCACCGCGACCCAGCCACGCCCGGGTCCGGCGACGTCGGGGTTTCCCGGGTCCTTGAATGTGTGTGCGTCGTCCACCGCAATGCCGTACAGGAGAATGCCCGCCGACAGGATCGCATCCCAGGCTTCCTCCATCCCGGGCACGCCCCCGCCGCCGGCGTTGTTGACCTGCGGGT
>JANOJK010000368.1:0-3283 GCA_031408165.1 Acidobacteriota bacterium
TGACGGGCGTCAGGGGAGTGCGGCGCACACGAGCGAACAGGACCCGCCGGCGTCAGATTCGCGGTTCGGCATTCCGAGCTCGGGCGCCGCCCGCTGGCGCCGGATCGCGGTCATCGCGCTCGCCGTCGTCGCGCTCGGCGAAGGGGCGTTCATCGCGGCGCGCGCGATGCGCAAGCCGCTGCCGGTGAAGCTCGGGACGCTGTCGCTCCAGACCAATCCCCCGGGCGTGGCCGTGTTCGTGGACGGCGTCGCGAGGGGCAACACGCCCGCGCGCATCTCGCTCGACGCGGGCTCGCACATCGTCGAGCTGCGCGGCCGCGGCGTGCCGCGCGTCATCCCGATCACCGTGACCGCGGGCGCAGAAGCCTCGCAGTATCTCGAGCTGCCCGAGACTCCCTCGTCAGGCAGCCTGCTGGTCCAGTCGGATCCGTCGGGCGCCCGCGTGACCATCGACGGCGTGGACCAGGGTCTGGCCCCCGCGAACGTGGCGGGACTCGCGCCCGGCGAACACGAGGTCGTGCTGCAGGCGGAGGGCGGTCCCGAAGTGCGGCAGCGCGTGGTCATCCAGGCCGGCGTCACCTCGTCCGTACTCGCGCCCGTCTCCACGGCGGCTGCGGGCCCCGTGTCAGGCTGGTTATCGGTGAAGACTCCTTTCGCGATCGAAATCCACGAGAACGGGCGGCTCATCGGGACGACCGACTCGGACCGCATCATGATGGCCGCCGGCCGGCACGACATCCAGCTCGTGAACGACACGCTCGGCTACCGCGTCACGCGGTCGATCCAGGTTCCGCCTGGAAAGGTGATGCCGCTTTCGGTGGAGCTGCCGATGGGCATGGTCAACATCAACGCCGCCCCCTGGGCCGAGGTGTGGGTTGACGGCCGGCGGGTCGGCGAGACGCCGATCGGCAACCTGCCGATGACCATCGGCTCGCACGAGATTGTCTTTCGTCACCCGCAACTCGGCGAGAAGCGCCAGGCGGTGTCCGTCACACTCAAGGCGCCGATCCGCCTGAGCGTCGATATGAAGTAGGGGTCAGACCATGTCCACACCCATACGCCGACTCATCGCCCCATTCCTGCTGGCGGCCTCGTTCGCGCACAGCGCGCTCGGCCAGGTGCCGGGACGCGACGTCGTGGGTCCGGCGCGCGACCTCTACGCGTCGGCGCGCTACGACGAGGCGCTGGCGGTCCTGAACGACCTGCGTCCGGCCGACGCGGAGAACGCGGTGTCGGATCGCAAGTCCATCGAGCAGTACCGCTCGCTGTGTCTCCTGGCGCTCGGCCGCGGGCCGGAAGCCGAGAGCGCAATCGCGGCGGTCGTGACCGCCGACCCCTCCTACCAGCCGGGCGAGGTCGAAGCCTCGCCGCGCGTGCGCGCCGCCTTCTCCGACGTCCGCCGCCGCCTGCTGCCGGACATCGCGACCGGCCGCTATGCGGAGGCGAAGGCGTTGTTCGATCGCAAGGAATACGCGGCCGCCGCGCAGCACTTCCGCGGCGTGACCGCGCTCCTCGACGATCCCGACATGGGCGGCAAGCTGGCCGACTTGCGCATGCTCGTGAGCGGCTTCGTCGACTTGTCCGTCGCCGCGGCGACTCCGCCCCCCGCGCCAGCCAGGCCGCAACTAGTCGCGGCGCCACCTCAGCCTGCGCCGCCGCAGTTGGATGCTCAGCGCACCTACACCGTCGGGGATCCGGCCGTGAGGCCGCCGATCGTCGTCCGCCAGGAGATGCCGAAGCTCACGCCCGTCATGAAGCTGCAGACGAGAGAACGCGGCATGGTCGAAATCGTCATCGACGAGCAGGGACGCGTGACGTTCGTGGCCGTGCGCGAGTCGGTGCATCCGATTTTCGACGAGGGTCTGCTGACGATGGCCCGCGAATGGCGCTACAAGCCTGCTACCCTCGCAGGTAAGCCCGTCCGCTATCGCAAGATGATCCAGATCAACATCAACCGTCAGGAATAGCGTCCTGTTCGGTGTGTAAAAACGTCCACTTCACGGCTCAACTGACGACACGCGCCTCAGCCCGCGCCCGGGAAACCCGCTGGCAGCGAAATCGCAATCCATCGTGTGATGACGACGCGAGTATCGCTTGCCGAGCTTGCCGCCGCCGACGTTCAGCTTCGTCCGGCTGAGGCGGTCGCGGTTGTCGCCGAAATCTGCCGCCAGTATTCGAGCGGCCAGCTCCACGGCATTCCCTCACCCGGTGTGATCGGGCTCACGAGGGACGGCGCGGTCGTCGCCCAGGGGCCGACCACGACCGACGCCGTGGGCGTCCGCCGCGCCGCGCACCTGCTGAGCGACCTTCTTCCGGATTTTGATGTCCCGGCCGATTACCGCGCGAGCGGCGGACTGCGGCTGGTGATCGCCCGCGCCCTCGGCACGCTCGATCTGCCGCCTTATCAGACGCTCGACGAGTTCTGCCAGGCGCTCGGCCGCTTTGCGGCTCCGGATCTCGGCACGACGGCGCGCGGCCTGTTCGCCGCGTGGGAGCAGGTGCAGGCGACGCGCTGTCCGCCGGCCGCCGCTCCGTCGCTCACCATCTCCGACATCCGGCGCGCGCGCCGCGCGACCGGGTTGTCGCTCGACGAGCTTTCCGCCGTCGCGGAGGTCCCGGCGGCCCGCCTCCGCGAACTCGAATGGGGCTACTTCCGGAACTGGCGGGCCGACGAGGACGGGCGCGCCCAGGTGATTCGCTACGCGCGGGCCGCGGGTCTCGACGAGGAGATCGTCCTCTCGATCGCGTGGCCGATGATCCAGGAGGACTCGGCGCCCGCCTCCCAGCCCGAGGCGGGCGTCTCCCTGGTGCCCGCGGGTCGGCTCGCCCTGGCGGTGGGGCGGCCGATCGTCCGCCGCCCGCCCCCATCCCGGCTCGTGTCCTGGAGCGTGGCGGCCGTCGCGGCCGCGTTGCTGGCGCTCGCCACGTATACGCTCTTCTCGGGGACGTCGCCGCGCCGCGGCCCGGTCCGTACGGAGGCCGTGTACGCCCCCGTGGTCTCGCGAGAGGCAGACCGCGGTGAACCTGCGCCGCCGGCGCCATCCGCGCCCGCACCGGCGCCTGCGCCTGTACCGGTGTCTGGGCCCGGATTGGCGTCTGCGCCCGCACCGGCGCCTGCGCCTGTATCGGCGTCTGCGCCCGGATCGGCGCCTGCGCTCGCACCGGCGCCTGCGTCCGTACCGGCGTCCGCGGCAGTCGGGAGCACCCGCCGCCGGGCCCCGGCCCGCGCCGCCGTGCGTCCCGCCGGTCCCCCGAGGCCCGGTCCCGCGCCTCGTGAGAAATC
>JANOJK010000393.1:0-7122 GCA_031408165.1 Acidobacteriota bacterium
CGCGGGTGCGCGGCGCCCCCACCCGAGCCTGAGGTCCAGCGCCCCTGCCGCGGGACAGACCGCGACGCACGACAGGCAGGCGGTGCACTCCGCGGAGCGCACCAGCGGCAACACGTCGACCGGCAGGCCGGCCGGGCACGCGGTCGCACACTTGCCGCAGTCGATGCACGCGTCGGTGTTCCGCGTGATGCGCGCCGGGCTCAAGAGCGCCACGACTCCCATCATCGCCCCGTAGGGACAGAGGTACCGGCACCAGGCGTTCTTCACGGCCAGCGAGACCACCACGAGCACCGCCAGCACCATCGCCGTCGCCTGTCCCATCTCGCGGAAGAAGTTCAGCATCTTCACGTCCGCGACGAGGCCATAGGGGCTGGCGAGGAATGCGCGGATGTCAGGCACCGGCATCGTGACGACCAGGTACAGGAACAGCGCCAGCAGGACGTATTTGAGGCTGCGCAGCCCGAGGTCCAGCCACCGCGGCGGGGCGAACGTGCGCTTGAACAGCATGACGCCGGTCTGCCAGAGCCATTCGGAGATCGTGCCCACGGGGCAGATCCAGCTGCAGAACGCCTTCCGGTACAGGAACGAGATGGCGAGGAACGCGATGAGCATGAACATCCCGGCCGCGTGGATCTCCGGCACGGCGCCGGTCAGGATGAGCGCCTTGAGATTCATCAGGGAGGCGATGGGCAGCCAGGCCTCGACACCGTCGGGACGCTCCGCGCGCAGGGTGGTGGCGCCGGATTCGAAATAGCGGACCCAGATGATGAACTGGATGCCGACCCACAGCGCGATCGCGCCGAAGCACAGTTGCACGCCCAGGCGAACCTGCTGGGACCTGTCGCCGCGCCGGCGGGTGAACGGCTTCTTCACTCGTTCCAGCGTACAGGCGGGGGCGCCGGCCGCGTATGACGGCGATCATGGCGGGAGCCTACGGTTCAGCACCAAGGCACCAAGGCACGAAGACACCAGGACAACATACCTTTGTGCCTTCGAGTCTTCCTTCCTTCGAGTCTTCCTTCCTTCGTGTTGTCGCCGTCGGCGCCTGGCGCGTTTCCCTGCCGGGGCTACCGGTGTCCCAGGCGCCAGGGACCCGACGTCGAACGCGGCGGCTCATCCGGCGCCCGGCTGCGGTCCAGACGCGAGACCATCATGTAGAGGGCCCCGCACGCCAGGAACAGGGCGCCCGACACTGCGAACGCGGCGCCGGCCACGCCGCGGTGACCGGCCAGATAGGATTCCAGCGTCGCCGTCAGCAGCCACATCTGGACGATGAGCACGACGATCACGCACGCCATCGCGGCGTCGATCGCTCCCGTGCGGCGCCGGCGCTCCACCGGATTCATGGTTCGGCCCCTTCATCCACCCCGACGGCCACGATATCCTCGCCACGCACGTCCAGCCGGATGCGCGGCAGCGGCCGCGGCGGCGGCCCCTGCAGCACACGGCCGGTGTCGGCGGCGAAGTACCCCTCGTGACACGGACACTCCAGCCGATCGCGTGGCGCGGCGTAGTAGACGGCGCAGGACAGGTGCGTGCACTTCTGGCTGAAGGCCGCCAGCACGCCGTTGGTCCGGCGGATGAGGATGCACGGATCCTGCGGGGTCGGATACGAGAACATCTTCACGGCGCCGTCCGCCAGCTCGGACGTCCGCGCCACGACCAGCTCCGGGTACGCCGGGCGATCCTCCGCGCCGAGCGAGCGCAGCCAGATCCAGCCGTTGCCGCTCGCCATGCCGAGACTGGTCAGCACGAGGAACTTGGTGAACTGGCGGCGGAGCACGTAGGCGTCCTCCGGCGCATCGACCGAGAATTCCTCCCGCCACGCGGGACGCGGCGCCTTCGGGTCGTCGCTCATGCCTCCCCCTTCCAGACGTAGTCCGCGACATCGACCTCGATGCCCGGCGCACCGGCCGGCGCCATCATCCACACCTTGGTGCGCACGTGCTCGCGGCCGAAGTGAAAGTCGCGCACCGCGGTCGAGGCGCGCTGCCGCGCGATGACGTCGGGCGGGCCGAACGTCAGCGCCTGGCTGGGGCACACCGTCGCGCACATCGGGCGCAGGCCGGCCGACGTGCGGTCGTAGCACATGTCGCATTTCATCATCAGCTCGAGCTCGACGTGCACCGTCGGCACGCCGAACGGACAGGCGAGCACGCAGTTCGAGCACGCGATGCACCGCGGCTTGAGCGCGCTCCGGACGATCCCGTCCTCGCCGCGCTTGATCGCGTCGGCCGGACAGACGAGCGCGCAGGTGGGCTCCTCGCAGTGCATGCAGACGGTCGGCACGGTCGCGATGCTGTTCGGGCGATCGATGTAGTCCACATGGATCATCGACACGCCGCGATGGCTGTCGCATTCGGCGCAGGCGGCCATGCACGCCCTGCAGCCGATGCAGCGCGACGGATCGACGAAGAACTGGTGCCCGTTCATGTAGTGCTCCGCTCGGTGGGAGGTCTCGACATTCCCCATCTCCCTGCGTGCTTCAGATGCCCTTGTCCCGGCGCGGCATCGCCGCGATCTCGGGCGTCCATCCCGTTTCCTCGCGCCGCCACGCGGCCAGTTGTTCCGCCGACGGGGCGGCGACCCGCTCGAGGCGGCAGGCCGACACTTTGTACTCGGGGATCTTGCTTCGCGGATCGAGTGTCCGGTGCGTGAGGCGGTTCGCGCTGCGCGCGCCCGGCCAGTGGTACGGCATGAACACGGTATCGGGCCGGATCGTCTTCACGACGCTCGCCTGCAGGACCACGAACGAGCGTCGGGTCGTAATCCTGATCCAGTCCCCTTCGACCGCGCCCAGGGAGCCCGCCAGCGACGGATGGATCTCGAGGCGCGGTTCCGGATACTGCTCGACCAGCGGCCCGATCCGGCGCGTCTGCGTGCCCGACAGGTAGTGGCTCACGACGCGTCCGGTCGTGAGATACAGCGGGAACTCGGCGTCAGGCGGGTCGCCGGACTCGCGCCAGTCGGTGACCTGCATGTGCGCCCGGCCGTCGGCGTGCGCGAACCGCCCGTCGGCAAACAGGCGCGGGGTGCCCGGATGATCGAGTGCCGGGCATGGCCAGAAGACCCCCAGCTCGCGCTCGATGCGCTCCCACGTAATCCCGTAGTAGTCGGCGAGGCCTCCGCGCGAGGCGACGCGCAGCTCATCGTAGATTTCCCGCGTGCCGGGGTAGGTGAAGAACTCGCCGCGCCCGAGCTTGCGCGCGAGGTCGCAGATGATGACCGCGTCCGAGCGGGCGTCCCCCGGAGGATCGACCGCCTTGTTGATCTTCTGCACGCGCCCTTCCGCGCTGCAGACGACCCCTTCGTCCTCTTCCTGCATGCTCCCGGCGAACACGATGTCGGCGTGGTGCGCCGTCTCCGACAGGAAGAAGTCGATGACGCTGAAGAACTCCAGCTTCGACAGCGCCTCGCGCGTGTAGTTCGAGTCGGGCAGCGAGACGAGCGGGTTGAAGCACATCGAGAAGAGCGCCTTGATCTCGCCGCGGTGGATCGCTTCCATGATCTCGACCGCGGTCATGCCGGCGCCGGGAATGCTCGCCTCGGGCACGCCCCACACCGACGCGATGTAGTGCCGCGCGTCGGGATCGGTGATCGATCGCGCCCCGGGCAACTGGTCGCACTTCTGCCCGTGCTCGCGGCCCCCCTGCCCGTTGCCCTGGCCGGTAATCATCATGCAGCCCGCCCCCTCGCGGCCGACGTTGCCGGTCGCCAGGAACAGGTTCAGCATCGCGAGGCAGTTCTCGACCCCCTTCGAATGGTGCTCGATCCCCCGCGCGTGGATCCCCATCGCGCGATCCGTTTCGCCTATCCAGTGCGCCGCGGTGACGATGTCCTCCGGACGTACACCCGCCATGTTCGCCGCCCGCGCGGGGGTCCACTCCTCGACCGACGCGCGCACCGCCTCGAATCCCGTGGTCCGCTCCTCGATGAACGACGCGCGCACCATCCCGTCATGGACGAGGACGTGCAGCATGGCGAGGAACACGGCGAGGTCGGTGCCGGGCCGGACCGGGAGGTAGAGATCCGCGTTGCGCGTAATCGGCGTCAGGCGCGGGTCCATCACGATCAGCCGTCCGCCGCGCTCCCGGCACTGCCACAGGTAGTAGGTGGTGATGGGCGCGCATTCGGCGGTGTTCGACCCGGCGATCAGCACGACGTCGGCCGCCGCGAGATCCGTCCAGGGATTGGTCGCGCGATCGATGCCGAAGGTCATCTTGTACGCCGTGCCGGCCGACACCATGCACAGCCGGCCGTTGTAGTCGATGTGCCTGGTGCCGAGCGCCACGCGCGCGAACTTGCCGAGCACGTAGGCCTTCTCGGTCACCATGGACGCCCCGCCGTAGACGGCGATCGCGTCCGGTCCGTACTGTTCGCGCAGGGCGAGCAGCCGGCGCGCGGTTTCCTCCAGCGCATCTTCGTACGCGATCGGCACGAACCCGGATTCGGTGCGGCGCAGGCAGGTCTGCAGGCGATCGGGGTGGGCACCCTGCAGGTAGCGCTTGACGCCTTTCGGGCAGAGCATACCGTGGTTGAACGGGAACTCCTCCCACGGCTCGAAGCCGACGACCTTGTTGTCGCGGACTTTCAACTGGATGCCGCACTGCATGCCGCAGAAGGAACAGTGCGTCTTGACGAGGGTGTCCGGCCGCCGCCGCGCGGCGTCCCCCCAGCCCCCGGGCGGGGCGTAGTTGCGGTGCGGTCCGTACGCGGCCGCGAGCCGATCAATAGGAAGCGGGGGTGACGCCATGAGCCTCGTCCTTCAGACGCAGTTGCGCGGTGGCGAGCGACGTCCGCTTGCAGGCCGGGCAGAGTCCCTGCCAGGTTCCCGCGGGTCCGTCGATGCGGTAGTCGAATCCCAGCTCGGGCAGCACCCGCCGCAGATCGTCCAGCTGCATCCGGGAGGCGTAGCGGCGCCCGCATCGCGCACAGGCCGTTCCCGCGTCCCGGGTGCCCGCCGCCTGATAGAGCTTCACGCCGAGCTGCGCCGGCCGCTGGAAGATGTGGAAGAACTTGCCGAACGGCAGGTACAGCAACGCCCCGATGACGGTGATCGCATGAGCGATCGCGAGAAAGCCGTAGAAGCTGCCCCGCAGCCACGCCGCCGACGCGGTCAGTGCCAGCCCCGTCACCGCGATCGCGAAGAGCAGGACGAGCGGCAGGAGGTCGGAGGCAAAATCCTGCAGCGCCAACGCGCCGCGGTCGCGCATGCGCCGCCACAACGCGAGCGAGATCCCCGCGAGCACCAGCACCGCCGACACGTCGAGGCCATGGAACAGCAGCCACGACACCGCCGTCCGGATCCGGAAGGAGGCGGTCGGGAATCCGAACAGATACGTCACGTAGGTGAACTGATCGTCCGGCGCGGAGCGGAAGTGCACCCACCCGAAGACCAGCGGAAAGGTGATGGCCACGGCGCTGACGCATCCCCAGAAGAGCAGCTGGTGCATCCACCAGCGCAGGCGCGATCGCTTGAGGATGAACGTCTGCCCCACGAGGTGCGTCGCGACGGCCGCGCCGAGGATCCGGGCGCTGCGCGGGAGCCCCTCGCTGCGGAGGAGCTCAAAGCTGCGCTCGAAGAACCGCCGCGTCGGCGGCTTGCCCAGCCAGATCGCGTAGTGATACACGATGCCCCACGTCGCGAACACCACGGCGAAGGTGTAGATGACGAGCGCCGGATCGAAGTTGGCGAGGTTGCGCGAGCCGACGACGATCGCCGCCACCAGAAGCCCCGTCGCCATCGTCGCCCACGCCCCCGCGCGCAGTGGCTCGGCCCAGCGTGACGGCAGGAGCGGACGGTCCCGTTCGGCGGCGCGCTGCCGGCTGAGGAGCACGCGCGCGTTGAGCGCCCACATGCCCGCGGCGGTGACCGCCAGCAGGAGGAACCCGGGCCAGGCGACGCCGAACCGATCGCGGAAGAAGCCGAGCAGCAGCGGGGGGAAGAATCCACCCAGTCCGCCGAGTGCGCCGACCAGGCCGGTGACCGTCGCGGTACTCGCCGGGAACAGCTCCGGCACCAGCTTGAACACCGCCCCGTTCCCGAGCCCGAGCAGGGCCGCGCACCCGAGCGCGCCGACGGTGAAGGGGATCATCGACGGCCACATCAGGAGGAGGGCAAACGGCAGCACGCCCGCGAACACACCGGAGAGCACCCGCGCGCCGCCGAGGTGATCGGCCAGGATGCCGCCGAGCGGGCGCATCAGCGTCGCGAGCACGACGAAACCGGCCGTCCGCAACCCCGCGTCGGCCGGCGTGAGGCCGAACTCGTCCCGCAGCAGCGTCGGGAGGTACACGGAGAAGGCGACGAATCCGCCGAAGGTGAGGAAGTAGAACGCGCCGAGGACCCACGACAGCGGCTCGGTCGTGAGGACCTGGATCATCGCCGCGAGCGAGGCCGGCTTCCCTTTTGCGGGCGCGTCCCGGGCCAGCAGGAAAAAGGCAATCGCCCACACGACGCAGAGGACGGCGACACCGCGAAACACGGCGCCGCGCGAGTACTGCGCGGCGACGACGGGCCCCAGGAACACGGCGGCGGAGTGCCCCATGTTGCCGAGGCCATAGAGGCCCAGTGCCGTGCCCTGCAGCGCCGCCGGAAACCAGCGGGAGGAGAACCCCACGCCGGCGGCAAAGGACGAGCCCGCAATCCCCAGGAAGAACGCGCACGCGAGGAGCTCGCGGTACGTCGACGCCGACGGCGTGATCCACACGGGCACCGCGACCAGCAGGAACAGCACCGTAAAGACGATGCGGCCGCCAAAGCGATCGGTCAGGAGGCCGACGGGGATGCGCGCGAGTGAGCCGAGCAGCACCGGCACCGCGACGAGCAGTGCAGTGGATTGCGCCGTCAGGTGGAGATCGGCGCGAAACGACGTCGCGAATCCGCTGATGAGCCCCCACACCGCGAAGCCGAGCGCCAGCGAGAGGGTCGCGTAGAGAAGATTCACCCAGCTCGCGCGGGGCGTTGTCGCGTCCGGCATGCTCGGCTTACCGTAACATGACGAGCAGCATGCGGACCGGCTCGGCGGCGTCGAGCGCGTGCGGCACATTGGCCGGCATGCGCACCACCGTGCCGGGGAGCGCCTGGACCGGCGCGCCGCCGATCGTCAGCGTGAGCGTGCC
>JANOJK010000397.1:0-6326 GCA_031408165.1 Acidobacteriota bacterium
CCCTTCGACGGCACCCAGGCGTCGAGCCGTTCCAGGAGCGCGGCGCACAGCGCGAAGGAGAACGCATGGCTCCACGTGCTGTCGAAGGTCGCGTAGTGGTAGAGGCTCGTGCCGGCCAGCAGAGTCGCGAGCGTCGCGGTCACCACGCCGCGGGGGTAATGGCGCTCGAGCAGCCGCTGCAGAAACCAGAGCCCCGCGACGATGTGAAAGAGCCCTGCGAGCCCGGCGGCATGCTGGTAGTACGGCGTGAACCCGTCGGGCGACAGGTTGGTCCACCGCGTCAGCAGGTGCGCAACGCCGAAGAAGGGCGCAATCAGGATCGCTTCGCCGATCGGGTGCGCATTCACCCACTGCCGCGTGAACGGCCAGCGGACGATCGCGGTCCATGCCGGGAACTCGCCACCGCAGCAGTCGTCGGCGACCGCTTGCAGCGACGGGTCGTGGTGCAGCGCCCAGGCCGGCAGGTAGACGTAGTACGAGAAGGCATCGGAGCGAATCGGCACGCCGGCGCGCCCCGATCCGTAGGCATAGACATAGCCCGCGAGACAGGCGGCGCCCGCGAGCGCGGCGAAACCGTGCCGCGTCACCGCAGGCCGGACGGCAGACGCGGCGACGAGAGCAGCCGCTGGAACTCCTGCCATCGGCGGTCCGGCTGCGCCGCCGTGCCGCCGCGCGACTCGATGAACGTCCGCACGAGATCCTTGCCGTGGTTGTAGTTGATGACGTAGCTGCGGTACTGGTCGAAGAACCGGACCCGCTGCGCGGCGCGCTCGCGCGGCATGAGCGCGTATCGTTCGAGCCACGCGGTCGCGGCCGCCGCGTCGATCCGGCCGTCGAGGTACCGGCGGGCTGCCTCGTTGCCGGCGTACGACAGCCGATCCACCAGCGCCATCACGTCGTAGTACTCGGCGGCGCGGGCGCCGTCGAGGCCGGCAAGCGGGAAGAGCGTCGCCTGCTCGTAGCCGACCCGCTCCCGTCCCGGGAACGCGACTTCGATGCCGAAGTTCGCGGTCCCCTCGGCGACGAGCGACTGCGGTGAGAACAACGGGTAGACGGTGAACTCGATCCAGCCGCGCTCCTTGACGAGGTGCTGCTCGAGGAGCGCGTTGTAGACATGGTGGCCGGGATACCCCTCGTGGCAGGCCAGATCGATCGCGCGATCGATATAGATCGGCAGGTCGGTGTTGACCTGGATCAGGCTCCGGAAGTCTCCCTGGTACCAGTTGTAGCCGCTCCAGGACTTGTTCGTGACGTATTCAACCGTGAAGCGCTCGTTCGCCGGCAGCTTCATGTGCGCGAGCGTCCGCTCGCGGCATGCCCCGATGGCGGCCTTGAAGACTGCGTCGAGCTTCTCGCGAGGGATCACGAACCCGCGGCGCCACGCGTCGTACCGCTCGACGAGGGAGCCAGATCCGGGGAAGCGCTTCTCGAGCTGGTCGAGCACGGCCTGGTAGTGCGACTCCGGGTGGGTCGGCGCGACCGCGTCGTAAAGCGCCTTCGACTCGTCGTCAAAGCTCAGCCGCTCGCCTTTGAGCATCCGCAGGCGGGCGCCGATTGCGCCCAGTTGCTTCTCGAGGTACTGATGACGCAGGCGCTGAAGTTCATCGGTGCCCGCCGGGACGGCTGCGACCTGCGCCTCGAGCGTCTTGACGCCCGCCCCGATGGCCTCCAGTGTCAGCTTCGCCCCTTCGGCGTCCTTTTTGATGTCGTCGGGGCCGTAGTACGCATCGACGTAGTCCTTGTCGTGCTGGCCCAACGCGAGGACGAGCCGCACGTATTCCCGGGCAATCCTGGTCATGTCGTCCTGCGCCGCCGCCGGCATCGTGAGTGTGGAGGCCACCACAACAGCCCACCCGGCGACCAGACGCGTCAGCGGCTTCATCATGTCGGCCTTCTTTTTGATTGTATCGGTCCCATGCGAGCGTACTTCTTCTCGATTCTGGGCTACTTTCTCAGCCCCGCCGGTGTCTTTTTCATGGGTGTGCTCGACGCCTCCATGGTGTTCTTCCTGCCGCTCGGGATCGACTTCGTCGTCATCATCACGTCGGCGCGGAAGCCCGAGTGGTTCTGGCTGTTCGCGCTGCTCGCGACGCTTGGGTCCCTCGTCGGCGCGATGGGGACGTTCTGGGCCGGCCGGAAGGCGGGGGAGAAGGGCCTGACGCGGTTGGTCAGCCCGCGCAGGCTGAAACGGGTCGAGGCGCGCGTGAATCGCGGCGCAGTCGTCGTAGCGGCGCTCGGACTCATCCCGCCGCCGTTTCCGTTTACGCCGTTCGTCCTGGCAAGCGGCGCGCTCGGGATGAACGCCTGGTCCTTCCTCGGCGCGCTGGCCGCCGTGCGCGCGTTCCGTTTCGGAATAGAGGCGGCCCTGGCATCGCATTACGGCAGCGGCATCCTCCGGTGGATGAAGACGCCCACGTTCCAGACGATCGTCGGCGTCTTCATCGCCCTCGCCGTGATTGGCACGATCGTGTCGGCCGTGCTGCTGTTCCGAAGTTCGAAGCGCCGCTAGCAGGTTGCTGAAAGAGTGACAACCTGAAGGCAAAAGGTAGAAGGTAGAAGGCAAAACACTCTGAATTGCCCCGCGGTCTGCGAATTCTACCTTCCGCCTTCTGCCTCCTGCCTTCTGCCTTGACACTGACGGGTTTCTTACCAGCCTCCTAGATCCGATATCGCAGCGTTGCCGCGATACCCCCGAACGGCTCGAGGAGTGCCGACTCCTCGATGAAACACACGCGCGCGCCCGTCTGGTGCGCCTTCGTGACCAGTTCATCGGCCAGCCGCACCGTCCCGATGTCGGTCCGCGCCGCCTCACCCGCTGCCGACGGTTCCACCGCGGGCTCGGCGATCCCCGCGTCGTTGGCGATCGCCATCTCGGCGGCCCGCGTGCCTTGGAGCCCCCGGAGTTGCGCGACGGAGGCCGTCAGAAACAACTCGTCCACCTGGCCGTTGGTCAGCGCCAGCAGTGTCGTATCGGCACCGACGACCCCGAGCCCTCCCGCACGGTAGGCGCCGATCGCCGCCTCGATCTTTTCGCGGTCGGTCCGCTCGTCCTGTTTCCGCATGGCCTCCAGCGTCGCGCGCCTCACGTCGTCGTCCGGGGCATCCGACGGAAGAGACAGTTGGTCCACGACCTTGTCCAGCAGGGCCTTCGGCATGTGTTCGCGCAGCAATGGGATCACCACGGGATCGCCGGAAATCACGACGCTTTCAATCCCCTCGTCCGCGACGATTCGTTCGAGGGCCGACACCACGTCCTTGATGTGATGCAGGTGGTAGTTTTCGACGTGCCGTTGGTATCGGGCCTGCGACCACCCACCTTGCGAGGTGCGCCGGGTCTTTACCCCGTCGACCGAAGTCCCCCCGGCGACGCCACCCTCGGCGATGACGACGATGCGGGTGTGCGCTGTGTCGGCCAGCACGACGGCGTAGCGTGGATATTGCGACAGGACGCGCGCGAGGGGATACAGGTGCGGCTGGTCGCCCACATAGAGCCAGTGTTCGTGAATCGGGGCGGGCAGCTGGACCGTTTCGAACAGCTCCGCCGCTTCGCAGGCGAAGATCGCCACGCCATTGGCCGAAGCGTCCACGCCGTTCTCGAGAAACGCCGCGATTTTCTCCATATCGCGCTCGAGCATGGCGAGCTCGCTGCTCTTCGGTGGATAGGTGCGCCCGCGCTCCTTCAGCTCTTTGCGAACGAATGCCTGGAAGTTGTCGCGGCCACGCTGATCGGGCTGTGTGTTGAGATACAGGCTGACAACGGGGTAAGGGGACTGCTCGAAGGCGGCGAGGCGGTCCAGCTGGTCATTGAAAGTCATGCCGGTGCGTACGCAAACCGCGTGCTTAGACAGTCCAGCTGAACCCAGGGCGGTGTTGCACGGCTCTGCGCTTCTGGAGGTTCCGCGTTTCCGCGCCCGGTTGAGGTTAGAATCCTCCGACGTAATGCGCCCCCTCCCGTTCTTCCTCGACACTTTTCCGCGCACCCGGCGCCCTGACTATTCGCGACATCGCGGGGATCTCCGCACCGGTGTCGCAATCGTCGGCGGCGGGCTGACCGGCTGCGCATGTGCTGCCTCCTTCGCGTCCGCCGGCCTGAAGGTCGTCCTCCTCGAAGCCGAACGTATCGGCGCGGGGGCGACGGCGGGCAGCGCGGGACTTCTGCGGCAGGATCTCGACGGATCGTTCCTGGCCGCCAGGGAGGAGCACGGCCTGGCGACCGCGCGACACGTCTGGCAGGGCTTCCGGCGGGCCTCGCTGGATTTCGCCGCCGCCCTGCGGCGCCTCGGGATCCGTGCCGACCTGGCGCCGCAGGACCTGCTGTTCTTCACACGCGACGGCGCCGAGTCCGCACAGCGGCTCCAGCGCGAGTACAAGGCGCGCCGGGACGCCGGTTCGGATTGTTCCTGGCTGACGGCTCGCGCGATCGCGCAGGAAGCGGCCCTGGCCGCGCACGGGGGCATCCGCACGAAGGGCGAGGCGCTCGATCCGTATCGCGCGTGCATCGGGCTCGCCGCCGCGGCGGCAACGAGGGGGGCCCGGATTCACGAGCGGACCACCGTCCTTCGCGTGCGCGCCGGCCGCAAATCCGTGGAAATCAAGACCGACGCGGGCATCGTTACGGCCGACGCGGTGATCATGGCGACGGGGGGGTTACTGGACGACGTGCGCGCGCTGCGCCGGCATTTCGCGCCGACGCAGTCGTACGCGGTGGTGACCGGGAGCCTGCCCGCGGCAGTGCGCCGCGAGGTCCGGAAGCGCGCGGCGGCGTTGCGCGACTCGGCATCCCCTCCGCATGTGCTCCGGTGGCTGAAGGACGATCGCGTCCTCTTTACGGGGGCCGACCAGCCGCCGGCCGCCGCCCGCTTGCGCGACACCACCATCGTCCAGCGCGCGAACCAGTTGATGTACGAGCTGACGACGCTGTATCCCGCGATCTCGGGCGTGCAGCCCGGTTGGGGCTGGGACTTCGTGCATCATGGATCCCCGGACGGCCTTCCGGTCGTCGGTCCCCACCGCAACTTTCCGCGGCACTTGTTCGCGCTCGGGCACGGCCGCCACGGCGCCGGCACGGCGTGGCTCGCGGCGCGGGTCCTTCTCCGGGCGTTCCAGGGGGAACCTGCGAAGGGGGATGAGCTTTTCGGGTTCGCGCGGGTGCTGTGAGACGTTCAGCTTCCAGCTGCCAGCTGCCAGCTACCAGCTTCCAACCTCCAGCGCGTCAGTCCCCGAAGATCCCCCTGAACGCGATGTCGATCTCGGGGTAGCGGAAGTGATAGCCGTGCGCGAGCGGCACGCCTGGCAACGCACGCTGGCTGGCGAGGGCGGCGGCGGCCATCTCGCCGAGCACGATCTTCAACGCGAACGCCGGGGCGGGGAGGAGCGCGGGGCGGTGCATCGCGCGGCCGAGCGCGCGCGAGAACTCCGCGTTCGTCACGGGGTGGGGCGCCGTCACGTTGAGCGGACCGCTGACGGTCCGAGTGTCCACGATCCACCGCACCATCTCGATCCAGTCCAGCCGGTGCACCCACGGCATATATTGGCGTCCCGATCCGATGGGGCCGCCGGCGAAGAAACGAAAGGGCCGCATCATCTGCGGGAGGACGCCGCCCGACTTCTCGAGGACGAGACCCGTCCGCAGCAGGACCACCCGGCGGCCGGGCGCCGCGG
This sequence comes from Acidobacteriota bacterium, assembly GCA_031408165.1. Lineage (GTDB taxonomy): Bacteria > Acidobacteriota > Vicinamibacteria > Vicinamibacterales > 2-12-FULL-66-21 > JAICSD01. The sequence goes on from JANOJK010000397.1 coordinate 5,662, forward strand.
CGCGCTGCGCCTCCGCCTCCCACTCCACGCACAGGCGCCCCAGGAAGTCGTCGCCCGGCGGGGAGTCTTCAGTGAGCGGCTCGCTCCCGCGGTCGCCGTAATAGCCGACGGCGCTGCCGCTGATGAAGGTGTGAGGCGGAGCGCTCGTCTGCCCCAGGGCCGTCACCAGGGACCGCGTCGCGAGGATCCGGCTGTCGCGCAGGACCTGCTTGCGGGCCGCCGACCACCGGCCCCCGGCGACGGATTCGCCGGTGAGATTGACGAGGGCGGAGGCGTCCTCGAGTTCCCGGGCGAGGGTGCCCGATTGGCCGTCGGGGATCCATCCGACGCGCGTGATGCCGGGCTTGCCCGTGCCGGATTCGTGCTGCGACTGGCCGGGGGGCAGCGAGCGGGTCAGCACCCGGACGTCGTGGCTTTCCTCGGCCCACGACCAGGCCAGGGCGTTGCCAAGGAACCCGGTGCCGCCGGCGATGACCACTTTCATTGTGTGTGTTGGACGAGCGGGCCGCCGGGTAAGTTTGCGGACGGGTGCACTATACTGTCACTTCGCCCCCCAGCGGACCGACACAAAGGCCGATCATGCGACAACTCGCCTGCGCCGCCATTCTCGTGCTGTTCCCTTCTGTCGCCGCGGCACAGGAGAAGACCATTCCTGTACCGCCGAC
>JANOJK010000421.1:0-2185 GCA_031408165.1 Acidobacteriota bacterium
TCTTCAAGCGGGCGGCCCGGCGCGAGAAACTGGACAACGTGCCGATGGCGCTCATCGTCGACAGCCCGTGGATTCCCGGGTACCTGGGGATCAAGCACATGGACTACTACCTGGACCCCCAGCTCTGGTTTCAGTCCAACCTGAAGATCATGCGGGAGTTTCCCGACGTCATCATGGTTCCTTCATGGTGGATGGAATACGGCATGGCGGCCGAGCCCTCGGTGCTCGGTGCGAAGATCAAGTTCTGGCAGGACAACACGCCGAGCGAATATCACACGCTCTACCGGCTGGAGGACATCGACCAGTTTCCGGAGTACGAAGTCGAGGCCGACGCCTTCGCGGCCATGACGCTGCACCGGATCGGTATGCACCGGCAGCAGATTCTCGATGAGGGCTACATCCTGCCGATGGTCACGTCACGCGGCCCGCTGTGCACCGCCGGGTTCGTGCGCGGCACGACCAACCTGATGATCGAGATCGTGGAGAACCCTGAAGGCGCGCACAAGCTGATCGACCTGTGCACGCGCGTCGTCATCGACTGGCTGAAGGCGCAGCACAAGGTCATGGGCGACACCGTCGAGGGCATCTTCGTCCTCGACGACATCGTCGGGTTCATCAACGAGGAGCACTACAAGACGTTCGCGCACCCGTATCTGAAGCGCATTTGTGATGCCTTCCCCGAGGACTGGGTGAAGCTCTATCACAACGACGCCGAAGTCGATGCGTGCCTCGACCATCTGCCCGACGCCGGGTTCAACGTGCTGAACTGGGGTAAGCAGAAGGACATTCGCGAAGTCAAGGCACGGGTCGGGGACCGGATGTGCCTGATGGGCAACGTCAATCCGCTGGAAATCGCGGTGCGCGGCACCCCCGAGGAAGTGAGGGAAGCCACCCTCGACGTCCTCGAAGGGTCGGGCGGCGAAGGCGTCATCCTCTCAGTCGGCGGAGGCGTCAGTCCGGGGATGCCGCGCGAGAACATCCTCGCCATGCTCGAGGCGCTCGGGGAATTCAACGCGGGCCGCGGGTGATGCCGATGCCTGACTACGCGTTGATGAACCAGTACCTCTACGACGGCAACGCGAAAGAGGTCGAGCAGATGACCAGGGACGCCCTCGCCGCGGGGCGGCCGGTGAACGAAGTCCTCACCGAGGGCCTGATTGCGGGCATGAGCGTCGTCGGCGAAGACTTCAAGCACAACGTCCTGTACGTCCCGGAAGTGCTGATCGCCGCCCGCGCCATGAAGGCCGGGATGGCGGTGCTCAAGCCGCTGTTGAGCGCGAAGGACAGCGGGGTGTCGCGCACCGGCGTGCTCCTGATGGGAACGGTCCGGGGCGATCTCCACGACATCGGGAAGAACCTCGTCTGCATGATGGCCGAGGGCGCCGGCTTCGAAGTCCACGACATCGGCGTCGACCAGAGCGTCGAGAAGTTCATGGCGGCGGCCGAGAAGTGCCAGCCCGTCATCATCGGCATGAGCGCGCTCCTCACCACCACGATGACCTACATGAAGACCGTGATCGACGGCTTCGACGCCGCCGGCAAGGGGCACATCAAGATGGCGATCGGCGGCGCGCCGATCAGCCAGATGTTCGCCGACGAGATCGGCGCCGACGGATACGGCCAGAACGCGTCGGCCGCGGTCGATCTGTTCCTGCGGCTGGCGAAGCAGCCCTGACATCGTGGCGACCTATAAGATTCTCTACTGGCAGGAGATTCCCTCGCAGATCAAGGCCGAAGACGATCTCGACGAGGTGATGGTGGCACTCGACCCCAGGTGCATGGAGCGGATCGATCAACTGGCAGCGCAGCGCGGGTTGCAGGGCGCGGACGACTACCTCGCCCAGTGGCGCTGGAGCGACGGACGGGAGCGCGAGGGAACCGCCGAGAACGTCGCCCGCGCCGTCAAGCTCGAGCTCGAAGCCGGGCTCGGGTGGTAATCCTGCGGAAACCACATGCCGGTTACGCTGACCGTCAACGGACATCGAATCGCCGCCACGGCGGGCCTGTCGCTCTTCGACGCCGCCGGGCAGGCCGGCGTGCGCGTGCCCACATCCTGCGTCACGCAGGGCAAGTGCAAGGAATGCCTCGTCGAAGTGACGAGCGGCCTGGATCTCCTCTCGCCGCCGACCGAGTTCGAGACGCACCTCGACCTCCGGGGCGGCCGCTTCCGCCTCTCGTGCCAGTG
>JANOJK010000438.1:0-3725 GCA_031408165.1 Acidobacteriota bacterium
GCGGGGGTGCCGCGCACCTGCACGTCGCGTACGCTCGAGTCCTTCAAGCACGACTTCGAGGCGGCGATCGACGCCCGCGAACTGACGACCATCGTCGCGAAAGTGGAGGCGGTCGGCCCGTCCGGCTACGTGACGGACCTCGCGCTGCTCGAAAACCGATTCGAGTTCGAAAAATGGCTGCGGCAGCATTGACCCGGGCTGCATTCATTCCATCCTTATGAGTGTGCGCGATGCACTGGTGCCCGTATAATGCCCGTGTGACCAGCCACTTCCGCTCCATCAGCCTCACGACGCTCCTCTGTGTCGGCTTCGCCGCGTCGCTCGCGCCCGTGGGGGCGCAAGCGCCGCCGAAGGTCCTCGTCGGCTACTGCACCACGGTCAAGAACCTGGAGGCGGCGAAGGCGGCGGGCTTCGATTACGTGGAACTGTCGACGGCCGAAATCGCCGCGCTCTCCGACGCGGACTTCGAGATCACGGCGGCGAAGATCAAGGAGATCGGCCTGCCGACGCCCGTCGCGAACCTGTTTCTCCCGGGAACGCTGAAGGTCACCGGGCCCGAGACCGATCCGTCGCAGCAGATGGCGCACGTGCGGAAAGCGTTCACGCGCCTGGCGAAGCTGGGAACGCAAATCGTCGTGTTCGGCAGCGGCGGCGCGCGCCGGGTGCCCGAGGGCTTCGCGAAGGAGGAGGCGTTCAAGCAGCTCGTGGACTTCGGCCGCCGCGCCGCGGCCGAGGCGCAGACGAGCGGCATTACCATCACGATCGAGCCGCTGCGCCGCCAGGAGACGAACATCATCAATTCGGCGGCGGAAGGGCTCGAGCTCGTGAACGCGATCAACCATCCGAACTTCCAGCTCATGATCGACTTCTACCACCTGGCGAGCGAGAAGGAGGATCCGGCGATCGTGCTGCGCGCCAAAGATCACATCCGCCACCTGCACACGGCGAACCCGGCCGGCCGCGTCTTCCCGCTCAAGTGGGAGGAGTACGACTACGCGCCGTTCTTCGCGAACCTTCGCGCGATCGGGTACGACAAGCGGATCAGCGTCGAGGGGGCCACGCAGAACTTCGCCGGCGACGCGCCCCAGTCGATCGCGCTGCTCAGGCGCTCGTTCGAGCGCTAGTCGACGAGCATGTCTTTTCCTGACTGGGTCGTGCCGATGGCGGCAACCCTCACGCAGGAGCGCTTCACCGGCCCCGAGTGGATTGTCGAGCGCAAGTTCGACGGCATCCGCCTGCTGGCGTTCAAACAGGGACCGGATGTCCGCCTGTTCTCCCGCAACCGCCTGCCGCAGGAGATTCCACCGCTCGCCGACGCCATCGCGCAGCTCCCGGTGCGCGATCTGATCCTGGACGGGGAAATCACGTGGGGACAGGGCGGCGGCTACCATGTCTTCGACGTCCTGTGGCTCGACGGGCGCAGCGTGACATCGCTCCCGCTCGAGGAGCGGCGCGGGCTGCTGGCGAAACTTCCGCTGGGTGCGCCGCTGTGGCGCGTCGAAGCACTCGAGGATCCGGAGCCCTGGGACCGCGCCCGCCGCGAGGGGTGGGAAGGGGTGATCGTGAAGCGCCGCGACTCCCCCTACGAGCACAAGCGCTCGAAGCACTGGCTGAAGATGAAGTGCGAGGCGGCGCAGGATTTCGTCGTCGGCGGGTTCACCGATCCGCAGGGGGGCCGCGTCGGCCTGGGGGCGCTCCTCGTCGGCCACTTCGAAGGGGATGACTTCATCTTTGCCGGCAAGGTGGGCACGGGCTTCGACACCAGACTGCTCCTCGCTCTTCGCGCGCGGCTGGATGCACTCGAGGTTCCAGCCGCCCCCTTCACGAAGTCGAAGGGTTTGCCGCGCCTGCGCGCGCACTGGGTGCGTCCCGAAATCGTCGTCCACGTGGCCTTCATCGAATGGACGGTTCACCGGAAGCTTCGCCATTCGCGTCTGCTGGGAGTCACACCGTGATCACCCATCCGGAGAAGGTGCTGTTCCCGGAGGATGGGATCACGAAAGGGGAGCTTGCGGCGTACTACGAGGCCGTCGCGCCGCTCATGCTGCCGCACATCCGAGCGCGACCGATTACGATGGAGCGCTTTCCGGCCGGCATCGGGAAGAAAGGGTTCATCCAGAAGGACGTGTCGAAGGGCTTTCCCGCGTGGCTCGAACGCGTCGAAGTGCCCAAGAAGGACGGCACCGTCCACCATCCCCTCGTCACCGACACGCGCTCGCTGCTGTGGGTCGTCAACCAGAATACCATCACGCCGCACGTGTGGATTTCACGCGCGCCCGACCTCTACCATCCGGATCTCTGCGTGTTCGATCTCGACCCGCCGGACGACCGGAAGCCCGACGTCCTGCGCGCGGTGGCGCTGGCGCTTCGGGATCTCCTGAAAGAGCTCGGACTTCCGAGCTGGGTGAAGACGTCGGGCTCCAAGGGATTCCACATCGCGGTGCCGCTCGACGGGAAGACGCGCATCGGAGAAGTGGCGGCGTTCGCCGACGCCGTGGGGACCCTCCTCGTCATCCGTGATCCGAAGCACCTGACGCAGGAGTTCCACAAGGTGGATCGCGGCGGCCGCATTCTCGTCGACACGGGAAGGAACGGCTACAGCGCGACGCATGCGGCGGCATACGCCGTGCGCCCCAAACGCGGCGCGCCGGTCTCCGCACCGTGCACCTGGGACGAAGTCGAGGACGGGAGCGCCGGCCCGCAGTCGTTCGCGCTGCGGACGATGGCCGCGCGGGTCGGGGCGGTGGGAGATCTCTGGGCGGACATGCGCAAGCGCGGACGGTCCCTGAAACGGCCGATCGCCCAACTGCGGCGGATCGCCGCACCATGAGCGCGCATGGCGCTCGCCGCCGCGGGCCGCCGGTTCGAATGCCGGACCTGCGATGGGCTGGACCACCGGTTGTCGCCGCGGATCCGGGACCATCTCGCGCCGCGGGGCGCGCGCGTCAGGCGCTGACGCGGGCCGGACGCTGCGCCCGCCATTCGAGCGTGACCCGCAGGTGGCAGGGTCTGCATAGCAGCCGGTAGTTGTCGAGGCCGCACTCACCGCCCCCGTCGGCGACCGGGACGATGTGGTCGGCCTCCCAGCGGGGCCGCTCGGCGCGCCAGCGCCGGCGCGCCGCGCGATCGATGACCGGCGGCTTCGCGCGCGTCCACTCGCGATGCGCCTTCACGACGTTGAGGCCGCACAGGCGGCACGTCCCCTTGTCGCGCTTCTTCACTTCGCGCCGTACGTACCAGGGGCTGCTGCGGATCTTCCATTCGTGCACGCAGGCGTCGCCGCAGAATGTGCGCCTGGGCGGCGCCACGGGGCCGCGGCACCACCGGCAGACGGGCGCGCCGGTCGGGTCGCGGTCCGGCTTTCCCCATTGATCCGCGGTGACGACACGCTGGCGGCTGATGCTCACGGGTGGATTATCGGCCGGCGAGCCGCGGAGCTTCACGGGCCCGGTGGACCCGCAAGCCGTGAGCAGCCCCGTTCGCCTCGGTGCCTCCGTTCCTCCGTGTGAAGGGCGTCCCGTTGCCTCCGCCGCCCCCCGCGTCCTCGTCTCGGAAGCTCCCCACGGACTTGCCTACGGGGGCTGAGGCTGTTAGCATCCCAGCAGGGCTTGCAATCGATTTCAGATCCACCCCATGGACCATCATCAGAGGCTCGCCATCCTCGTCGGCGGCGGACCCGCCCCCGGCATCAACAGCGTCATTGCGGCCGCGACCATCCGCGCCCG
>JANOJK010000980.1:0-6269 GCA_031408165.1 Acidobacteriota bacterium
CGCGCGTGCTGTAGTTCCGGCTGAAACGCTTGTTGAACGCGACGAGCAGCGCGTCGTAGTCCACCTTCCCGACGTTCTGCGGCTGCGTGACGCCCGTGGTGAACGGCGCAAACCCGGGGTACTTCGTCTGCAGGGCGGTCAGCGCCGAGGACAGCGCGGCGCTCCCCTGCCGCACGAGCGGCGAGGTCACGGCGGTCGTGGCGCGCAGGCCGGGATTGAGGTCCTTCGACATCAGCAGGTCGCGGCTCAACGCGTGCACGTAATCGGTGCTGATCGCCATGTTGCCGGCAAGCTGCCGCTCGTAACCCGCGGTCACCTGGTCGGTGTAGGGCACCTGGCGGTCGGCATTATCCCAGCTCGCGCCGGTGTTCCGGAGCAGCTGGCCGGCCGGGAAGCGGGCGTCCACGAGCGCCCGATTGACCGTCGGCCCGTTCACGAGGAACGGATCGGTCGGCAGCAGGCCGAGCCGCGGGTTCGGGTCCACACCGCCAGTCGGGAAATTGACGGTGAACGACGAGGCGAACGGCGTCCCGGTGAAGAGGCCGCCAATCAGCTCGAAGTGGGTCTTGTCGTAGAAGCGCCCGTATCCGCCTCGCACGACGCTGCGCCCGTTGCCGAGATCGTAGGTCAGCCCGACGCGCGGCTGGAAGTTGTTCTTGTCAACCGGATAGCCCGACACGAGCGGGTTGTCCGTCTCGGGGATCGGAATAAGCTCCAGATCGTACCGGGCGCCAAGGCTCAGGGTCAGGCGGCCGTTCAGCCGCCACTTGTCCTGCAGGAACCCCGACACGTAGTGCGCCTTCTGGTAAGAGATGCTCGGGCCGCCCACGCGGATGCTGAAACGATCGGGATACGTCCGCGGATCCGCGGGATTGAACGGGTTGTTGTTCTGACCGAAGCTGAAGGTGCCGTTCAGGCCGCCGTCGTTCCGGTTGTTCGCGCCGGAGTAGGCGTACTGGGCGCCGATCCGCAGGTCGTGATCGCCGTGTCTGCCGGGGAGGAACCAGCCGAGCGTCTCGTCGAGCGCGATGCCGTCGTTGATGCGGAACTGCCCGGTGTTGTCCTGCTGATCCGTGAAGGTCTGGAACGCCAGCGTCGGCGGGCATTTCGACAGGTCGCGGTTGTTCTCGTTGTAGCAGGCGTTTCCGAACGTCACGTTCTCGCGCGTCCACGTCAGGCGCATCGTGTTGACCATCGTGTTCGACAGGACGGAGTTGACGTTGGTCGCCAGCGTCTGGTCGACGTCCGACTCCGAGCGCGCCGCCGCGGCCGTCACGGCGCCGATTATCTGGTTCTTCTGCGGGGACTGCTCGCGCAGCCAGCGGACGCTGTAGGTGTTGGTGCGATTGACCTGGTGATCCCCCCGGATGATCGTGTTCCACACGCGATCCCGCGTGGACTGCTGATCGTTCAGGTCCGGCCGCGCCGAGATCAGGATCACATTCGGCCGGTCGATCGAGAACCGCTCGAGGCTCGCGAAGTAGTGCATCCGGTCCTTGAGGATCGGTCCGCCGACCGTCGCGCCCCAGCGCTGGTAGCTCGTATCCGCCTTCCGGAGGTTGTTCTTCTTCGCGAAGTAGTCCTTCTCCGTCAGGCTGCCGTCCTGGAAGTAGCCGAAGCCGCTGCCGTGCAGGGTGTTCGAGCCCGCCTTGGTCACCGCGTTCACGACGGCCCCCGACGTGCGGCCGAACTCGGCGTCGAACTGGTTGGTGATGACCTGGAACTCCTGGATCGCCTCAATCGGCGTCCGTGCCTGCATGCCCGCGCGCTGCCCGATGACGTCGTCGTTGTTGTTGCCGCCGTCGACCGTGTAGTTGTTGTTGCGCGGATCCTGGCCGTTCACGCTGATCGAGTCGCTGCCGAACGACTCGGTGCTGATCGAGGGGACGATGCCCGGCAGCAGGCCGATGAAGCCGATGAAGTTGCCGTTGACGCTCGGCAGCTGCGTGAGCGTCTCGCTGGAGATGTTGCCGCCGATTTCCTTCGACGTCACGTCGACCAGCGGCGATTCGGCGGTCACGTTGACCGTTTCCTCGAACGAGCCGACCTCCATCCCCACCTCGATGCTCGCGGTCTTGCCGACTTCGAGCACGAGATCCCTGCGGTTGAACTTCTTGAATCCCTGGAGCGATGCCGTCGCTTCATACGTGCCCGGCACGAGGCCGCTCGCGATGAAGGACCCATCTTCGCTCGACACGGTCTCGCGGAACATGCCCGTCGCCTGGTTGCGGACGGTGACGGTGACACCGGGGAGAGAGCCCCCCTGCGCGTCCACGACGCGTCCCCGTATATCGGTGGTGCCCTGCTGCGCCAGAATCGGGGTCGCAAACAGCAGGAGCATGAGGGTCCCGACGAGCCTTCGTACCATTGTGATGTCCTCCCAGACCGCGGTGGAGTTCGACGTATTGGATCGGCAAATCGTATCCATGGATCCGCCAATCCGGAAATCAGACCTAACTAGCTGAAATGACGAGAGTTACATGCAGTGAAATTTGAAATACCGAGTGTATACAGCAAGGCGGATGCCGCCCGGCGACGGAGCGCTGGAACGGGCTCAGGAGAGTCCTACACCCGCCAGTTGGCCGCGGAGGAGCGCGTCCTTCATCAGCCGGCTCCCGCAGTCGAGATGCGCTTCCATGCGGGCCCGGGCTCCCGCCGCATCATGGTTCGCAATCGCGTCCACGATCTGGTTGTGCGATTCGGTGGCGTTCTCGGTGAACTGTCCGAAGCTCACACCGAGCGACATGAAGCGGTCGACCTGCGCGAGGCACCGCTCGATGAGCTCCGCCGCGAGGCCGTTGCGGGCGCACGCCGCGATCGCGAGATGGAACTGCACGTTCGCGATCTCCGATTGCCGGTAGTGCTGGCTGGCCGCGATCGGGACGAGCGCCAGGTGCCGCAGCCGGTCGACGTCGTCAGCCGTCGCGAGGTCCGCGGCGCGCGCCGCGGCTGCCCCTTCGAGCAGGCGCCGGACGTCGAAGGTGTCGTGGATCTGCTGCACGGTCACCCGCGCGACGAAATAGCCATGGCCGACGACCCGATCGAGATATCCCTCCTGCCAGAGGCGGGCGAGCCCCTCGCGGATCGGGGTCCGGCTCATGCCATGCTCGCTCGCGAGGCTGACTTCCGACAGCGAGGCGCCCGGGCGATACCGTCCTTCGACGATGCCGGTCTTCAGATCGCGGTACGCCCGTTCGACGTGCGGCGCGTCGACGATGCGGCGGCTGGAACGGGCCTTCAACGGTGTCTCCTCGGGAGCTCCAAGCGGGGAGTATACCGATCGGATCCAACGGCCCGCAAGCGCCCCTGTGTGTTATCCTGATCCCGCCTCCTCCCAGCAGGCTACCCGCGGCTCTTTCCATCAACCATTCCGGGGCGGGAACAACTTCATGCGTACGCGTCTGTTTGCGACTTTGTGTCTCTTCGCCGGGCTTTGCGCGGCCACGCCCGCGGAAGCGCAGTACGCGCCGCGCCGCCCGGCCGGCAACCGCGCGACCGGCGAGACGTACCGCGTCGAGCTCGGCGCGTCGATGTGGAATCCGACCCCCGATATCGTGATCTCGAGCGAATCGCTGGGGATCAATGGCGACAACGTGGATTTCGTGAACACTCTGGGCATTGAGAAGACCAAGTTCCGCCAGCTCAAGCTCGTCGCGCGGCCTGGCGTGAAACACAAGTTCCGCGTCGAGTACACGCCGATCAAATACAACGCCCTGAACACCGTCAACACCTCGTTCGTCTTCAACGGGCAGCGGTATTCCATCGGTCTGCCGGTCACATCCGAGCTGCTCTGGAAAGCGTACCGCTTCGGGTACGAGTACGACTTCATATACCGGGATCGCGGCTTCCTCGGCCTGCTCCTCGAGACGAAGTACACGGACATCACGGCCACGCTGACCGCCACGCTCGCGGGTGTGTCGCGAACCGAATTCACCCACGCGCGCGGGCCGATCCCTTCGATCGGCATCATCGGCCGCGGCTACATCGTCCCCAACATCTCCATTACCGGCGAGTTCAGCGGCTTTCCGGAAATCGGGACGACCGGCAGCAGCCGGTACGGGGGCAAGTATTACGACTTCGACCTCTACGGTACGGTCAACTTCAACGATCACGTCGGCGCCCAGCTGGGCTACCGCTCCCTGGACGTGCTCTACAAGGTGGACAAGGACTCGGGGACGATGAAGCTGAAGGGGTTCTACGTCGGGGCCGTGGGCCGATTCTAGGCAGGTTCGGCGGCCGTCAGTCTTCGATCACCACTCGACAATAGACACCGAGCATCCGCGAGTCCCGGCTGTTGGGATCGGCGTCCGACGGACGGAATCGGGCTGACGAGTCGATCGTCAGGCGCGCCGCGCCGTTCGCGGCGTCAATCGGAACCTCGATGCGCCGCTCTTCGCCGGGCGTCAGTACGATCGCTTCGCGCCTGCCGCCGAACTCGAGCGTCACCGTGTTCTCCACCGGCGCGTTCCGAAGCAGCAGCCACAGCGGCCCGCGGCGGTTGTCCGGGGCGAGCACGACCGACGTTGCCCGCGCGCCGGCCACCCAGAATCCCGACGGCTCGGGATAGGCCCGCTCGTCCAGGAGAAACACGACGAGGCCGCCATATCGCACCGCGCGCCGGGCCATCTCCCGTGTGACCGGGGACATGGCGAGACGGAGCGGGCGCAACCGTATCCCGTCGAGCGCGTCGCGCGCGCCCTCGTCCCCGCGGATGGTCAGCGCGCGAGCCCCGGCGGGGAGATCGAGTCTCAGGCCCGTTTCGAATGCGACGAGCGGCTGCGTCGCGATCGCGAACTGATCGTTGCCGAGGCCCGCCATCAACAGACCGTCGCCGGCGCCGCGCCGCGTCGCGGACAGCAGGTAGGACCCCGCCGGCACGAGGGGCAGCACCGCGAGCGGGGCGATTCAGCCCTCGGGCCCCGCCGCGGCGCACGGGCACATCCACCTCCATCGCCCACGCGTCGGCCTCCCTCAGAACCCGCCGCGCCGTGAGGTCGACGGCGGCCGCGCGGCCCCTCGCGAGCCTGTGCAGCGCGTGCACCTGGGCCGGGGACATCGTCACCGGGTTGGCCGCGTGCATCTTCCAGACGATCGATATCGCGAGCATGGCGGCGCATCCGAAGGTCAGCACCGCCGTGGCAATCAGGGACTCGGCGAACCGGAGGCGCCGGCTGATGCGGACGAGAAGCCATGCGGCGCCGCCGAGGCAGAGCGCCCACGCAAGCGTGGCGAGGAAGCCCGAACGGGTGGCGATCCGCCGCGACACCAGTCCGCCCGGATCGGGCCGCACAGGCCGAGGCACGAATGCGGGGAATGCGGCCGGCAGATCGACGACGGGAGTCGCCCACTCCAGGTACGGCGCGGCCGTCAGTCCCTCCTCGTTCCGCGTGTGATACCCGAGCCGCCCGTCGGCGCCGCCCGCCATCACCGCCGACAGCCACGCACTGAGGAGCAAAGCGGACAGCATCACCATTCTCGCGCCGCGGGATGTCGCCGACGCCCACGCCCAGGCCGCGGGGATCGCGAGGGGCAGGAGCAGCGGGACAAGGAAGCGCGCCGGTCCGCTCGAACCCGCCCACCACATCGCGTACGTCCCGACTGCCAGCACGTACGGCACGGCGACAACCAGCCAGTCGATGCCGAGCCGCCGCGTCCTGGCGAAGCCCGCGATCGCGACGGCCAGCACCGGGGCCGTCGCCAGGAGGCCGAAGCCCTGGTCGAAGAGCAGGCCGCCGAAGCCGTTCGGCAGGTAGGCGAACGAGCTGCCCACCTGTCCTCCGTACGGCGCGGTCGGATCGAGCGTCCCGTACACGACCAGGAAGAAACCGAGCCACGCGACGGCGCTCACGGCCGGCACCGCGAGGAAGGCGGCCGCTTTCCCATAGGGATTGGTCGCGCGCGCCAGCCGCACCAGGATCAGTCCTCCGAGTGTGGCCGCGATCACCGCGAACCGCGTGTGCATCCAGGGCAGCAGTGCGAGCGCCGCGCCGTGCAGCAGCCAATGGGAAGGAGTCGATCCTTCCCTTCCTTCGATTCCTTCCCTCAGCAACGCCCAGAAGCCCGTGAGCACGATGATCGCGCCGGGACCGTCGGGGAACACGGTGAACGTCTCGAGGAGAAACGGGGCGGAGAGCGTGACGGCGGCCCAGCCGAACCACGCGGCGCTCGCGCTCCCTGTCGTCCGCCACGCGAGCCACCAGGCCAGCGCGCATGCCGCCGCGGCCGCGAGCATCAGGAAGATGACGACCCCGTGGTAGCCCGCGACGGCG
>JANOJK010000481.1:0-8879 GCA_031408165.1 Acidobacteriota bacterium
GGGGCGCGCTGCTTGATGAGGTGGTTCTCGAGCGCCAGCGCTTCCACCACCGAGTCGGTGACGATGAATTCGAGCTGCGCGGCCTCGTCGAGCAGCGCGTCGATGCGCGGGCTCATCCCCTGCGCGCCGAGATAGCTGCGCACGCGGTCGCGAAGGACCTTGGCCTTGCCGACGTACAGGGTCTCCCCGGCCTCGTTGGCATAGAGGTAGACGCCCGGCTGCTCCGGGAGACGGGCGATCCGCCCCTTGAGGTCTTGAATCGGCATGGACTACACTGAAACGTTTCCGGCACGGACCGGAACCTTCAATTATACCAGCGCCATGACCGTCACGGGCCTCATCGGGGCCGTTTGCATGTTTCCGCTGCGCGCCATCATCGCCGCGTGCGTGGCGCTCGGGATCCACCCGAACGTGCTCACGTTCGTGGGCGTGCTCATCAATTCCTGGGCCGCGTTCCAGCTCGCGAGGGGCCACTTCATCAGTGCCGGCTTCATCATGATCGTCGCGAACATCTTCGACTTCATCGACGGCAAGGTCGCGAAAGAGACCGGCGAAGCGAGCAAGTTCGGCGGGTTCTGGGACTCCGTGATCGACCGCTTTTCCGACATGGCGCTGTTCATCGGGCTGATCTACCTCTACACGCGCCTCGGGCGCGCCGACTATGTGCTCGTCGCGGCGTTCGCGATGATGTTCGCGCTGATGACCAGCTACACCCGCGCGCGCGCGCCGAGTCGCTCATTGCCAGGTGCAAGGTCGGCTTCATGGAGCGCCCCGAGCGGATCGTCCTCTTGATGATCGGCGCGTTCACGAACCGGATGGCGGGCGTCCTGTGGGTCATCCTGGTGCTGTCGATCTTCTCCGTGGCCGACCGCGTGATTCTGACCTACCGCGTGCTGCGCGACGAGGACAAGGCGGTGCCGGTGTGACGCGCGCCCCGCTGCCCGCCCGCATGCTCTGGAACGCGTTCTTCTGGACGTTCGAACGCGCCACGTGGCAATACGACGTGATGGTCGTCGCCATTCTCGCGTTCGTGTGGCTCACGCCGCCCGACTGGATCGGCGACCCAATGGCCCAGGGGATGGGGCCGATCGGGTGGCTGCTCGAGCGCCTGCGGTAAGACCCACGGCCGACGGCCCACCACCAAGATCACCAAGATCACGAAGGTCACAAGGTCTATAAAAAAGTCCTTGGTGATCGTAGTGACCATCGTGACCTTCGTGCCGTGGCCGTGGCCCGTTAGACGTCGTCCCGCTCGTCGTGCACACCCAGGTCGAGCGTCTTACCCGTGAAGTGAATGTCGTGCGCGGCGATCTTGTCGCGCAGCAGCCGGCGGGCCTGGCCGTAGTACGGTTCGGGCACGATCAGCCGGCGCGCGAACGTGCGCCAGCGGTAGAGCAGCACCAGCGTCGGCGGCTCTCCCTCCCGCCACGTGAGCCCCCCGATGTTCGCGTAGGGAATGAATCCCCCCTCGGTCCAGATGCCGTCCTCGTAGAACCCCCGCGCAATCTTCACGCCGAGCGGCAGGGCGTACACGTAATACACGAGCATCATCGTCTCGCCGAACACGTACTTGGGGTGCAGCCTGAGAATGGTGAGTTTGTAGAACACGACGATGGCGAGCACCGCGCCGACCCACAGGAACAGCCGATACAGCGGCGGCCTGGGCGCGGTCCAGGTGAGGAGCGCCGTGGGGCGGATGCGGGTGTATTTGAAGTACTGGAAAAACTGGTGGAGGTTGATCAGCAGGAAGCCCGCGCCGATCACATACAGAAGCCGCGGCAGCAGATTCGGATCATTCGTCAGCATTCACCAATCGGCGATCTGCAGTCGCTGGTCGCCAATCCTCACTGCCCCAGCCGCGGATCGAAGCAGTGGCGGCAGCGCGCCTCGTAGGTGCCGCCGGCCCCGACGAGCACGCGCTGGCTGCTCGCCACGAGCCGCTGCGTGTGGTTCGCCGGCGCGCCGCACACCATGCAGATCGCCAGCGTCTTGGTGATGTATTCCGCGATGGCGAGCAGCTGCGGGATGGGCTCGAACGGCTTTCCCAGGTAGTCCTGGTCCAGCCCGGCGACGATGACGCGCCGGCCCTGATCCGCAAGCGTGGTGCACGCCGCCGGGAGCTCCGAATCGAAGAACTGAGCCTCGTCGATGCCGACGACTTCCGTGTCCTCGGCGACGCGCTCGAGCAGCTCGCGCGAGCTCCTGACGTTCTCGGCGTCGATTTGCATCGCGCTGTGCGACGTGATGTGGTCGTTGCTGTACCGGTTGTCGAGGCGCGGCTTGAAGATCTGCACCTTGCGCTTGGCGATCTGCGCGCGCCGCAGCCGGCGGATCAGCTCTTCGCTCTTGCCGCTGAACATGCTCCCGGCGACCACCTCGATCCACCCGGCGCCCGCTCGGTGTGAAACATCCATAACGATGAATGATGAATGCTGAATGATGAATGCTGAACGGTGAATACTGAATTCAGCATTCAGCATTCAGCATTCATCCTTCAAACTTTCTTTAAGTACTCCCCCGTCTCCGTACTGATCCGCAGCGTGTCGCCGACGCTGACAAACGGCGGCACCGACACGACGAGCCCGGTCTCGAGCGTCGCCGGTTTCACCTGCGCGCTCGCGGTCGCCCGGTTGATGCCCGGGACCGTGTCGACGACCTTGAGATCCACCGTCACCGGCAGCTCGATCCCGACCGGCTCCTCCCCATAGAATTCCACGACGATCGTGGATTCGGGGACGATGTAGCTGGCGTTGTCGCCCAGGACCTCGGCATCGATGTGCAGCTGCTCGTAGGTCGATGTGTCCATGAAATGGTACGAGTCGCCGTCACGGTAGAGGTACTGCATCTGGCGCTCGTCCAGGATCGCCCGCTCGACGTCCTCTTCGGCCCGGAACTTGTTGTCGGCCTGCATCCCCGTGCGGATGTTGCGCATCTTGGCCTGGATGAAGCCGCGCTTGTTGCCGGGCGTGAAATGCTGGAGCTCGAGGACCCGGAACAGGTCGTTCTGGACCTTGATCAGCATGCCGCGCTTCATTCGCGTCGCCTGGATGGAAGCCATAGAATTAGAAGGCGGTGACCCGCACAAAACATCCAGATTACCACGGGTCCGGGAGTTGTCCCGCCGAAGCCCGGTGATTCTCTTGGGCGAAGGTCAACAAGTGCTACGATCACAGAATATGCGCTGCGACCCGCTCCGGGATCTCCGCGCGTGGCAGGAACGCCTCGAGCGCCTCGCCGGGCAGCAAGCCACCGCCTGGGCCCCGCCAATCGACGTCTACGAGACCGGCGACCGCTACGTCATCACGGCCGAAGTGCCGGGGGTGTCGCGGGAACAGGTCGACCTGGCCGTGCAGGACAACCGGCTGACGATCCGGGGATCGCGGTCCGGCGGGGTGCCGGAAAGCGCCACCCGCCACTACCACCAGGTCGAGCGCGGCCACGGGTCGTTCCTGCGGACCTTCGAGTTCGTGGACGCGGTTGACCCGGACGGCATTACCGCCGACCTGCGGGACGGCATCCTGACGGTGACACTGCCCAAGTCGGCGGCTCCGCCGCGGAACATCGAGATCCTATGATTCGGCGCATCCTGATTCCGTTCCTGTTCGTGACCTGCGGCTTCGTCGGCGGCATGGTCCTGACCGGCCGGCTCCGGACCGCGGATGAGGCACGCGCCCAGGCGCCACAGGCCGCAAACCCGGCCATCCCGGCGACGTCCGCGATCGCCTCGCTGCCGGATCTGTCCGGCATCGCCGCGCGCGCGATTCCGAGCGTGACCAATATCTCTTCCCTGCAGGTCGTGCGGACGCAGAATTCCCCGTTCGCCTCCGACCCGCTCTTCCGCTACTTCTTCGGCGATCGCGAGATGGCGCAGCCGCGCAACCGCGTCGCGCAGAGCCTCGGCTCGGGCGTGATCGTGTCGAGCGACGGCTACATCCTGACCAACAACCACGTCGTC
Organism: Acidobacteriota bacterium; assembly: GCA_031408165.1. Classification (GTDB taxonomy): domain Bacteria; phylum Acidobacteriota; class Vicinamibacteria; order Vicinamibacterales; family 2-12-FULL-66-21; genus JAICSD01. The sequence goes on from JANOJK010000481.1 coordinate 3,956, forward strand.
GGCGACGCCCGCGCGCAGGTGTCGGTGGTGATGCCCGACAAGCGCGAGCTGAAGGCGAAGATCATCGGGACCGACGAGTGGACCGACATCGCGCTGCTGAAGATCGAGGAGCGCGGGCTGCCGGTGCTGCCGTGGGGGGACTCGTCGAAGCTGAAGGTGGCGGAATGGGTGCTCGCGATCGGCAATCCGTTCCAGTTGAACCAGACCGTCACGCTCGGCATCGTCTCGGCGCTCGGCCGGAGCCTGGGCGGCAGCCTCGCGACGTACGAGGACTTCATCCAGACCGACGCGGCGATCAACCCGGGGAACTCGGGGGGCGCGCTCGTGAATGCGCGCGGCGAGCTCGTCGGCATCAACACCGCCATTTTCAGCGAGAGCGGCGGCTACCAGGGCATCGGCTTCGCGGTGCCGAGCAACCTCGCGCGCCACGTGATGGACGACCTGCTGAAGTACGGCGAGGTCCAGCGCGGCACCTTCCCGGGCGTGTGGGTCGAGACGCTGACGACGCAGATGGCGGAGGAGCTGGGGGCGCCGAACAACCGCGGCGCCCTGGTGAACCAGATGTCGCCTCAGTCCGACGCCTACGCCGCGGGACTCCGGCCGGGCGACATCATCCTGGCGTTCAACGGCCGTCCGGTGCCGGACTCGTCGGCCTTCATGCGCATGCTCGCCGACTCGAAGGTGGGAACGGCGGCGCGGCTCGAGATCCTGCGCGAGAGCCGGCGGCTCGAGGTCACGGTCCCGATCACCAGGTCACGCCGCACCGCCCGCTAGCTGTCACGCCTGGACGAGCCACGGCTCACGCACTAAAGGTCAGGAAGATCACAAAGATCACAAAGACATAAACAAAAAGTCATTTAAGACTTTGTGACCTTTGTGACCTTTGTGACCTTGGTGCTGGGCCCGTGTGGCCGTGCAGGGCTAACGTGCTCCGAAGCGCTTCTTCATCTCGTCGATCATCGCCATCCGCACGTCGCGCAACTCGGTCACGCCGCTGACCTCGGCGTTCTCACGCGTCAGGAACCCGAGGTTCGCCTCGGCGCCCGTCAACAGGAAATCGCTGGTCGCGATGGTATAGCGCGCCGCCGGATCGATCGCCGCCGGAACGCCCACCGCGTGCAGGAATCCGCCCGTGCCGCGATTCTGCTCGCCGACCTGCAGCAGCTTCGACAGCAGCGCGCCGGTCACCGTCGCCTTCAGGATCTTGCCGCCGAACGGCAGCACCCGGATGACGTCGTATTGCGTGACCGGCCCCGGCGACAGGACATCGTCGATACGGATGGAGCCGCCGTTGAAGATCGCGACCTCTGTGCCCGCCTCGTGCCGCATCGCGTCGACGATCAGATCGGTGAGCGGGGTCGAGCGGTTCCTGACGGAGGATTCGCGTCCGTCGAGCGCCACGTCGATCGTCACGACGGCCTGCGTCGGCTCGAAGCCCTCCTTGCGGAAGCCCTCGAACCCGAGGTCGGTCCACTTCCGCACTTCCGCCGCCGTGCGCGGACCTTCTTTCATGCGGTCGTCGATGCGCTGCAGGCGGATTCCGATGACGGGCCGCAGCCCCTGCTTCGGAAGGCGCAGGGTGATGATGGCCGCGGTGCGCGCGTTGGCGTCGGCCTTGACGATCGGCGTGAAGTGGCGGCCGCGCTCGACGACCCAGTTCTCGTGCTCGTGCCCGCCGAGAATGAGATCGACCTCCGGCACCTGTTCGGCGATCTCCTGGTCGCCCGCCAGGGTGAGGTGGGTGAGCGCGACGATGACGTCGCAGCGCCCCTTCAGCTCCGCGACCGCGGCGCGGGCAGCATCGACGGCGGGCGCGTAGCGGACCCAGGCCTGCTTGTTGACATCGATCGTCAGGCCGATGAGCCCCACGCGGAGGGTGCCGGACGGCGTCCTCACCGGGATCACCGCCTGCGTCACGGTGTTGGGAAAGAGGGCGCCCGCGGCGTCGGTCACGTTGGACGACACCATCCGGAACTTCGATTCGGCGAGCCGCGCGCGCAGGGCCGCCTCGGGAATGTCGAACTCGTGGTTGCCGAAGGTCGCCCAATCGAGGCCGAGCACGTTGAGGACCGCGACCATCTGCCTCCCCGCCAGCCGCTCGCCGTTGACGCGCGCGGTGCCGAGCGCGGAGGGGGACACGAAGTCTCCGCCGAGCGTGATGATCACACCCGGCTGCCGCGCCTTCAGCTCCGCCCCGAACCGCGCCAGCCTGGCGAGGCCGCCGGCCGCGCCCCCTTCGACGGGTGTGAGCTCGTACACGTCGTTGAAATGGACGATGGTGATGACCGGGCCGGGCTGCGCGCGCGCCGCCAACGGCAGGAGGAGGAGCGTGCCCGCCATCACGAACGCGGAAAGGCGCCCGATCCTCGATCCCCGGTCCTCGATCCTCGATCTCATGACCGGAACTATAGCCGACGCCGCGGACCCGAGACCGCGTGGCTGTCGGCGGCGAACACGCGCCACTCCTGCTCGACGCCCACGGTGATGCCGATCCGGCGGCTCCACGACACCGGACGCGGCGCGTCCTGCTGGTCCTCGATGCGCAGCGCGCCCCCGGTGAGGTCGCGCAGGTTCCCGTCGAGGGTGATCCCCAGCGCCCTGGTCACGTTGCCCGGACCGCGGCACAGATCGTTGAGGGCAAGGTCAGAGGGACGCTTCGCGCCGATGGCCTGCCCTGAGCTCGGTCGAAGGGCCTGCCCTGAGCTGCGTCGAAGGGCGCGCCGCCGGCGCATCAGCGGAATGCCGGCCCTCGGCTCGAGCGCGCGGATCAGCACGGCCGCGGGCCAGCCCTCCGCTTCCGTCACCGCGTTCACGAGATAGTGGATGCCGTAATTCAGGTAGACGTAGGCGATGCCGGGCGGCCCATAGAGTGGCGCATTGCGTTTGGTGGGGCCGGGCGCGGCGTGACAGGCGGGATCGCTTTCACCGATGTAGGCCTCGGCCTCCACGATCACACCGGACGCGACACCCCGGCTCGTCTCGTGGACGAGCACTTTGCCGATGAGATCCCGCGCGACGTCGAGCGTCGGGCGGTCATAGAAGCGACGAGGGAGGATCACGGATCGTCAATCGTTGGTGGTCGGAGGGCAACTGCAGAAACTACAAACCACCTGCTTTCTGGATCCGCGCGATGGCGCGCTTCGCCGCCGCGGCGGCCGAAGCGTCCGCGTCCGTCGCTGCCGCCTGCAGCGCGGGGATCGTGGACTGGTCGCCGATGACGCCGAGCACATCGAGCAGCGCCTCGCGGACGCGCGGATCCGGCTCCTGGATCCGCGGCACGAGGGTGGCGGCCATCGGTGGCCCGAGCTCGATCAGGTACTCCTGCCCCTGCGCCCGTACTTTCGACGGCCTCATCAGGTCGACCAGCCGCGCCGCGTAGTTGCGCCCGAGTTTCTGCAGTGCGAACGCGGTCGCGAGCCGGACCATGGGGGCATCGTCGAGCGTGATGTTGCGCTCGAGCGCGTCGATCAACGTGGTGTCCCCCGCGCGCCCGAGGCCTTCAGTGGCCGCGCGGCGGATGTAGGGGTCCTTGTCCTGCAGCCTCTCCTTGAAGAGCGGACCGCTGCCCGGCGCGGCGATCTGCGCGAGGGCATCGAGCGCCGACCACGCGCCTTCCCCCTTCTTGTAGTACGCCAGCTGCTCGGTCAGGGCGGTCACGGCCCGCGCCTCGCGAATCGTGCCCAGCGCGCGCATCGCGGCGTAGCGCACCTCGGCCTGGGAGTCGTTGACCGCCTTCAAGAGCCCATCGCCGGCCCCGGCGACCCTCAGGCGCGCAATGACGCGAGCCGCGGCGGCGCGGACGGCCGGATCGTAGTGATCCAGCGCCTTGATGAGCCGCGTCTCCTGGTCGGACCCGAGCGGCGCCTTCGCGATCACGCCGGTCGCGTAGATCGCCTCGAGGCGCACCCTGGCGTTCTCGTCGTCGACAGCCTGCAGCAGCGCCGTCACCAGTTCGGCCGGCACCGTCCGGGGCCACACGGCGAAGGGGCCCAGATCGAACGCCGCCGCCGCGATGGCGCTCTTCCGCTTCTCGACCACGAAGCCGATCATCGTCTTCGACTTCACGTCCTGCTCGAGGAAGAACGACAGCTCCGCCGCGATCGTCTCGAGCTGGACCTCGTCCATCGGATCGAGGACGAGCGGCACCATCGGCACGACCGCCTCGGGATACTTCGCGTCGCGCAGCAGCCTGACCGCGCTCAGCCGGGCCTTCGGGTCCGGGTTGCGCAGGTTCCGCACGACATCGTCAAACCGCAGCGGCTGAGCTGAGGCCACAGAGGCGACCAGCAACGCTGCCGCAACGAGAACAGGTGTTCGCTTGAAAGTCATGGATGTACCGGGGGGGCAGGGAGATCTTACCAGAGGGGAGAGACGATACGCGCAAAGATGAACACAGAGGCACAGAGATCACAGAGACGCACAGAGGCTGCCGCGTTCGTCGCAGCGCGCGCGGCGCGCGGATCAGGCGAAACCTGAGGCCAGCACTGCAGCGACCGCTGGCCGGCCTTCGGCCGGCCGGAGGGGTGGCGAACGAAACGAGAGATGCAAGCCAGCCCAGCACCTCAGCAGGCTTGCATCTCTCGTTTTGCTCGCCACCCAGCGCGGCGCGGTCGCTCGGCTCTGTGGCGTCTCTGTGGCCTCTGAGGCTCTGTGTTCCTCTTCGGAGGACGGACGTCAGTTCGCGTACGCGTTCGAGCGGCCCGTCGCAAGCACCTCGCCCAGGTAGCGGCCGGTGTGGGACGCGGCGACCTTCGCGACCTGCTCGGGGGTGCCGACGGTCACGAGGTAGCCACCCTCCTCACCCCCCTCGGGCCCGAGGTCGATGATCCAGTCGGCCGTCTTGATGACGTCGAGGTTGTGCTCGATGACCAGCAGGCTGTGGCCGGCCGTCAGCAGTTTCTTGAACGCCGTGAGCAGCTTCGCG
>JANOJK010000482.1:0-2345 GCA_031408165.1 Acidobacteriota bacterium
TCGAGAGCGAGGCGCATCGCCGCAACTACCTCTATCGGATCGCGACCAATCTCGTGCGGGACGGCAAGCGCGGGCCGCGGCCGCTGTTCGACGAGGGCGTCGAAATGGCCGATATGCCCGCGCCCGAGTCGCGCGTCGACGTGGAGGGGCGCGCCGACGTGCGCCGCGCCTTCGGCCGTCTGAAACCGCGCGAGCGCGCCCTTCTGTGGCTCGCCTACGCGCACGGCTCCTCGCACAGCGAGATTGCCGATGTCCTGGGTCTGAAGACCGGCAGCATCAAGCTGCTGCTGTTCCGCGCGCGCCGCAAGCTCGCCGCGACACTGCAGCCATAGGTGAACGACGTGACACCAGGAAACCGCCGCCATCAGCCGGAACCGACCGACAGCGAAATCGAAGCGATCGTCGCGGAGGCAATCGCCGCTGAAGCGGCGCTCGCGCGCCAGGAAGCGACGCCCCCCTCGTCCGCGATTGTCTGGTGGCGCGCCCAGATGCGCGCGCGCCAGGAAGCCGCGCAGGCCGCCGGACGTCCGATCACCATCGTCCACGGGCTCGCGATCGCGTGCGGCGCGGGGCTCACCCTCAGCTTGATCGGCAGCGCCGTCGCGGGCGTGCGCGGTTCGTCCGGCTGGCTCGTGGCCGCCTATCACTCGCTCGCCACCAGCGCGGCCCCGCTCGCGTCCATCGATCTCACCAGCCGCTGGGTGACGCTGCCGATGACCGCCATGCTCATCTCCCTCGTCATCGCCACCGTGGCGGCGTACTTCATCTTCGCCGACGAATAAGGCTGCGGATGCCGATCCGTGTAATTCCTGCAGTCCGTGGAAACCTTTTTGGTCCGTGCCGCCCGCGGCCCGTGCCAGATCCGTAAGCCGGATTGCAGTCCCGCGTGGTCCACCAGCCGACATTCGCCCGATTCCCCAATATTCGGCCCCTTTCGGGTGGCACCGCCGTTGCCTCTGTTCATGCCAACAAAGGGAGGCTACATGCTGTGGATTCTGGCAGTGCTCATGGGTGGACTCGGTTTCGGCTGGGTCACCGTTCGTCGTCGCCGCAAGGCCGATCAGAAGACTGCGTAGGAAGCGTCAGCGCTTCTCGAGCAGTGAGTTCGCGATCGCCTGGCCCGGGCGGGCATCCGTCTGCGTACCGTTCTTGACGACGATCACGCCGTTTACGAGAACGTAGGGGATGCCCGTCGCGTAGCCATGCGGCGCCTCGAAGGTGGCCGTGTCCGCGACGGTTTTCGGATCGAAGATCACGAGGTCCGCGGCGTACCCGGCGCGGACGATTCCGCGGTTCGCCAGCTTGAAGTGACCCGCCGGGAGCGACGTCATCTTGCGGACCGCCTCCTCGAGTGAAATCACGTGGCGGCTGCGGACGTATGTGCCCAGTACGCGTGCGTTGTCTCCGTAACCGCGGGGATGCGGCACGCCATCGCCGAACGTCAGCACGCTGCTGTCCGATGCGATCGACACCTGCGGATGCCGCATGATCCGATCGACGTCGTCGTCGCTCATGAAGTGATAGACCATCAGCGCGCCTCCCTCGAGGAGCATCTCGCGCGCGGCCTCGAACTGCGCGTCGGCGGAGTCGCTGCCCTTCCGCCGCTGCGCGACCTGCTGCATCGACAGCCCGTTGAACGACGCGTCCGGCCGGTATTGCGCGACGATGGCGAACGACAGATCGCGAAGCCCCCGCTCGGCGAGGAGCGCCGCCATCTCTGACTTGATCCTCTCCCACGTCGCCGGAGTGTTCAAACGCTCCGCGGTCCTCGATGCCCCGCCCTCCAGCACCCACGCCGGAAACCGGATCCCGAGACCCGAGCTCGCGGCGGTGTAGGCGTATTGATCCGCGCGGACGTCCACGCCCCGCTGGCGAGCGGCGTCGATCATCGCGAGGGCCTTCGCGCTGGCGCCCCAGCGGTTCGGGCTGTCGACCTTCAGGTGCGAGATCTCGACGCGCGCGCCGGTGGCCTCTCCGACGCGGATGGTCTCCGCGATCGCCTCCTCGAGCGCGGTTCCCTCGTTCCGCATGTGCGACGCGTAGATGCCTCCCGCGCCGGCGGCCGCTCTTGCCAGATCGACGATCTCCGGCGCGCCGGCGTAGGTCCCCGGGACGTACTGCAGGCCCGTCGAGAACCCGATCGCGCCGTCAGCCATCGCCTTCCAGACGAGGGCCTTCATCCGGTTGAGCTCGACGACCCGGGGAGCGCGGTTCTCCGACCCCATGACGGCGCTGCGCACGGTGTTATGGCCGATGAGCGTCGCGAAATTCACGGCGCCCGGACTCTCGCGCAGGGCCGCCAGCGCCGCCCCGACGTCGAGCGCGGATTCGCCACAATTGCCGGC
>JANOJK010000607.1:0-5440 GCA_031408165.1 Acidobacteriota bacterium
GACGTCGATTGTTTCCTGGCGCGACAGGATCGGCGCGGCGCCGAGCCGCTTCTCGAGATCCACGCGCACCTCCGGGGTCCACGGCCGGTTGGTGCCGATGGCGACGTCCCCCGCGATGAGCGCCCGCGACTAGCGCGTCAGGCCGTTCCGCACGGTCGGGATCATCGAGCGCAGCGCGACGATCGCGCCGACGCCGATCGCGACGCACACGAAGAAGAAGAGCAACCGGCGCCAGGACGCGCGGATCTCGCGCAGCGCCATCAGCAGGACGAACGTCATGATCTCCCGAGGGGCTTTCGCCCCTCGCACTCCCCTGCACGCGCACTCGCTTGGCTGGTCCGCATCGTCAGACGACCCGGCCGTCGCGCAGCGCAATCGTCACGTCGGCCTTCTGCGCGAGCTCCTGGTCGTGAGTGACGAGCACGACGGTCGTGTTGCGCCGCCGGTTGACGTCGATCAGCAGGTCGATGACCTGCTGGCCGGTCCCCGAGTCCAGGTTCCCCGTCGGCTCGTCCGCGAGCAGGATGGCGGGCTCGTTCGCGAGCGCGCGCGCAATCGCGACCCGTTGCTGCTCGCCGCCGGAGAGCTGTGACGGGTAGTGATGCCGGCGGGGGCCGAGCCCCACTTCCGACAGCAGCGCGTCCGCGCGTACGCCCGCATCCGCGGCGCCCGCGATTTCGAGCGGTACGCGCACGTTCTCCCACGCCGTCAGCGACGGGAGCAGGTGAAAGAACTGGAAGACGAAGCCGATCCGCTTGCCGCGGAAGCGCGCGAGATCGTCTTCCGACATCGACGTGATGTCGGCGCCGTCGATGACGATACGGCCGGTGGAGGGGGCGTCGAGCCCGGCGAGAAGCCCGAGCAGCGTCGACTTGCCGCTGCCCGAGGGCCCGGTGATGGCGGCGACGCGGCCCGAGTCGATGAGGAGATCCAGCGGGTGCAGGATCGTGAGCATCGCGTCGCCGCTCGGGACGGTCTTCGACACGCCGTGCAGTTCGATCATGAAATCGCAGCGAACGAGCGCAGCGAATGCGTCGCGGGTCGAAGGGCGCCAGCGACCGCGTAAGGGGGTGGACCAAGTCCCCCGGATGACGAAGGCGCGGCGTCGACCATGGGCCTCAGCACGTTCCAGACGGTGTCGGCGACGATTCTCGAGCCTTCGATGTTGGGGTGAATGCCGTCTGACTGGTTCAGCGCGGCGTCCCCGGCGACCTTGTCGAGCAGGAAGGGCAGGAACGTCACTTTGTACTGTCTGGCGAGGTCCCGATACACCTGCCTGAACGCGACGGTGTATTCCGGGCCGAAATTCGGCGGCGCTTCCATCCCCGCGAGCAGTACGGCAATGCGTTTCTCCTGAGCGCGCTCGATGATGGCGCCGAGATTCTTCTTCATCTCCGAGACCGGCAAGCCACGCAAACCATCGTTGGCGCCGAGCTCGAGAATCAGGATGCGGACGTCCCCCTGCCCCAGCGCCCAGTCTATGCGCTGGAGCCCCGCGGCTGACGTATCGCCCGAGATTCCGGCGTTGACGACGTCCCAACGGTAGCCGTCGGTGTTGAGTTTTTCCTGGAGTAGCGCCGGGTAGGCCTGCAGCTCGAGCAGCCCGAAGCCGGCCGACAGACTGTCGCCCAGCACGACAATCTTCGGGTGCCCTGACGCATTCGGGTCCACTGATGCGTCGCCCGGCGGCGCCTGCGCCGGCGGAGCCGCCTGCGGGCTGCCGGTCTGCGGGCTGCGGCTGCACGCGGTCAGAAGAAGGATCGTCAGCACCCATCCGGCGGTACTGGTCGGTCGAAAGGCGGGCATGTTCTCTTATTATAAGACTCGCGGCGTGAGACACGGGGTCCAGCGAAAAGGGGGGCGGGATGGCGAGGGGTTTCGAATCGAAGATGGTCGAGTTCCAGCAGGAGGAGGCTGCACGCGGCCGGTCGAAAGCCGTGCCCTTGACGCCGGAGGAGCAGGCCCGGCGCACCCGCCGGGAGAGCCTCGAGCTGGCCCGCACCCGTGCGGCGACCGACCTGGAGCGCGCCACGCGGCCGGCCCACCGGGCGATGCTGGAGCAGGCCATCAAAGCGCTCGACGCTCAGCTCGAACAGCTGACGCCGACTCTTCCTTAGGTCGTGGGCCGGGCGGGTATGACCCTTGCTCTGAAAACTGGAACATGCTCTCAAAGGACCTCGTTCGTATCGCCGCGCTCGGGGACCTGCATTACGGCCGCACCTCGCCGCCCGGTTCCCTGCAGCCGCTCTTCGCCCAGATCAGCGAGTCGGCCGACGTGCTCGCCCTCTGCGGCGATCTCACGGACTATGGCCTGGTCGAGGAGGCCCGCGCCTTCGTCAAGGAGCTCATACCCACGGTCACAATCCCGATTGTCGCCGTGCTCGGCAATCACGATTACGAGTCGAACCAGCAGGCCGAAATCGTCCAGGTTCTCTCCGACGCGGGCGTCGTGACGCTCGACGGCGAAACGACGGAGATCCACGGGATAGGCTTCGCGGGTGTCAAGGGGTTCGCCGGCGGTTTCGGCCGGCGCGCCCTCGGCCCCTGGGGCGAAGAGATCATCAAGAAGTTCGTGCATGAGGCGATCGACGAGGCGCTGAAGCTGGAGACCGCGCTGGCACGGCTCCGCAACGACACGCTGGTCGCACTGCTCCACTACGCGCCGATCCAGGACACCGTCAAAGGTGAGCCGCTCGAAATCTATCCGTTCCTCGGCTGCAGCCGTCTCGAGGATCCAATCACCCGCTTTCCCGTCAGCGCCGTGTTCCACGGACACGCCCATCATGGTGCGCCCGAGGGTCGCACGCGCAACAACGTTCCCGTCTATAACGTCTCGGCGTCGCTGATGCGCGAGGTCTTCCCCGATCGGCCGTTCCGGCTGATCGAGGTCGGCCCGTCACAGGCCGCCGAGCGCCGCGCCGGCGCCGAGCGCCGTATCCCCGCAGAGGTCCACTGATGCCGCTGATGTCACTCACGAACGATGGAAACGCCGGTCACGAATCGCAGGAGCTCCGCAAATCTGGAGCCTCTCGACGACGTTCTCTTGCACGACTGCCCGGCTGTCTGTCCGTCCTTTTTTCCTGTGTGCTGATCGTGTCGTTCAGTGCCCGTGTGGAGGCGGCACAAACGGGCGCGACAGCGAAACCACAGTCCAGGTCCGCGCCTAAGAAACCCGCGGCGCCGGCCGTGGACGAGCAGATCCTGCAGACGCAGGTGATGCTGGATCGCGCGGGCTACTCGCCGGGTGAGATCGACGCGCGTATGGGCACGAGCACGAAGCGGGCGCTGGAGGCGTTCACGAAGAACGGCGGCGCGCCCGACGCCACCGTCGCGTCCCTCGTCGCGTACCGGATCACCGCCGAGGACGCGGCCGGTCCATTCACGCCAACCCTGCCCGAGGACATGATGGAAAAATCGAAGCTGCCCGCGCTCGGGTACCGCGATCTGCCCGAAGCGCTCGCGGAGCGGTTCCACGCGAGCCCGGCGTTGCTCAAGGCTCTCAATCCGCAGGCGACGTTCGCCGCCGGTGAAGAGATCCGCGTCCCGAACGTCGCGGACGCGGTGCCGCCCGCGGCGCCACCGGCCATCATCGTCACCGTGCGGAAGAGCACGTCCGATATGACGGTCACCGACCCGGAGGGAAAAACGCTCCTGTATGCGCCGGTCACGACGGGCAGCGAACACGACCCGCTGCCGATCGGGGAGTGGAAGGTGAACGGCGTGCAGAAGAATCCGACGTTTTTCTACAACCCTGATCTGTTCTGGGACGCCGACGAAACGCATGCCAAAGCGAAGATTCCCCCTGGCCCCAATAATCCGGTCGGCGTCGTCTGGATCGACATCTCACGCCCCCATTACGGCCTCCACGGCACGCCCGAGCCGGCGACCGTCGGCAAGACGACGTCCCACGGCTGCGTGCGCCTGACGAACTGGGACGCGCAGAAGCTGGCCCCGCTCGTGAAGCCGGGCACGAAAGTGGTCTTCACCGAATAGTCATGGCCACCCCGGCTGACACGCGGCGGCCCGACTTCAGGTACCTCGTGGCGAGCGGTCTGCTCGGATTCGTGCTGGGCGCCTTCGTCGTGGCGTCACTCGGGAACATGTCCCGCTGGCGCACAACCGGGGTGCCTGTGGCCGCCGTCACTGCGACGACCCGGGTGGCTTCGCCACCCGCTCCCTCGAAGGCGCCCGCCGCGGCCGCTCTCGACGACCCGCACAACGCGGTCATCGAAGTTCCGGCGGCGACGAGCGGCACCACCGGAGTCATCCCGGCCGGGTCTCCCGACGCGACCGACCTTTCCGCTCGAAAACTGACCATCCCCGTGGCCGGTATTGATGCGGACAAGCTCGTGCGTTCGTATCACGACGACCGCAGCGGACAGCGTCAACACGAGGCCATCGACATCCTCGCCCCGCGCAACACCCCCGTCATCGCCGTCGAGGACGGCACCATCGCCAAAGTGTTCAACAGCAAGGCCGGAGGGCTGACCCTCTACCAGTTCGATCCCACCCAGCGCTACTCCTATTACTATGCTCACCTCGATCGGTACGCCGATGGGCTGAAAGAGGGGGACCAGGTCCATCGGGGACAGGTCCTTGGTTACGTCGGCACGTCGGGCAATGCCCCTAAAGACACACCACATCTGCACTTTGCGGTCTTTCGCCTGACGCCTGACAAGCGCTGGTGGGAAGGGACCCCGATCGACCCATACGATATCCTTCGCTGACCTTCCAACCCTCCCTGGGCCGGGATCCGTCCAAGCTGGTGTAAGGATGGAGCTTGGAGGCACTGGCGCTGCGATCTCCGATCGAATCCCTCCCGGCCGCTGAGCCGCTGTCGGATGTGGCGCGCGCCGCAGCGGGAGACGCGCGCGCGTTCGAGGCGCTCTACCGCACGCATCTGCCTCGCGTGCATGGCCTCGTGCGCCGGATGACGGCAGGCCGCGACGCCGACGAACTCACGCAGGACGTGTTCGTCCGGCTCTGGCAGAAGCTCGGCACGTTCCGGGGCGACTCATCGTTCACGACGTGGCTCCATCGCCTCGCGGTGAACGTCGTCATCGAGCGCTTTCGCACCGACCAGGCGCGCCGCGGGCGCATGGTCGACGGCGAGGACATCTTCGAGCTCCTGCCAGGACCCGCGCAGACGCGCGACCTGGGGATGGACTTCGAAACGGCCCTGGACAAGCTGCCCGACGGAGCGCGCGAGATCTTCGTGCTGCACGATGTCGAGGGGTACAAACACCACGAAATCGCCACCCTCCTGGAGATTTCGGCAGGCACGTCGAAAGCGCAGCTGCACCGCGCGCGCATGATGTTACGCAAACACCTTGGACCCCGGACGACCAGACCGGGTGGACGGTAAGAACGCCATGAGTGACCAGTGGACCGACCGACTCTCCGAGTACCTGGACGACGAGCTGACGCCGGGAGAGCGGGC
>JANOJK010000611.1:0-1922 GCA_031408165.1 Acidobacteriota bacterium
GCCCACGCGGCCTCCACGCCGTCCTGCCGCGCGAACAACGTGCCATCACCCTCCATCGCGTCGCCGATCAGGCGCTCGTACGCGTCCATCTCTCCGGCGTCGGGTCGATGCACGACCTTGAGCTCGGTCGGGTCGGAAACCATCTGGTCGCCGGGCCGCTTCGTGCGCGCGCCGATGGCGATCGTGACGTCCGGGCTCAACCGAAAGCGCACGTAGTTGGTCTCTCCCGGTGATAGCGGGCTGAGCGGCGGCCGCTTGAGCGTGACCAGCACCTCCGTGGTCGTCGTCGCCAGGCTCTTGCCTGCACGGATGAAGAACGGGACGCCGTCCCAGCGCCAGGAGTCGATTTGGAGTCGGGCGGCGGCGAATGTTTCGACCCTCGAGTCGCGAGCCACGCCGTCCTCCTGACGGTAGCCGCGGACCTGCCCGCGCACCAGGTCATCGGGGCCGAGCGGGCGAATCGTCCGGAACACCTTCACCTGCTCGTCCCGGATCGATTCATGGTTCGTCATCGTCGCCGGCGGCTCCATCGCGAGGAATCCCACGACCTGGAGCAGGTGGTTCTGGATCACGTCACGAACGGCGCCGGATTCCTCGTAGAACCTGCCGCGGCCCTCGACGCCGAACCGCTCGGCCATCGTGATCTGTATGTTCGCGACATAATTGCGGTTCCAGACCGGCTCGAGAAACGTGTTCGCGAAGCGGAAGACCAGTATGTTCTGCACCGATTCCTTCCCAAGGTAATGGTCGATGCGGAACACGCACGACTCGTCGAACACCGAGTGGAGCGTCTCGCTCAGCGCCTGCGCCGACGCGAGGTCACGGCCGAAGGGCTTCTCGAGGATCACTCGCGCGCCGCGGGCGCAGCCCGACTGGCCGAGCCCCTCGACCACACTCGCGAACACGCTCGGAGGGATGGCGAGATAGTGCAGCGGGTGCGCCGCACCGCCGAGCGCCTTGCGGAGCGCGGCGTGCGTGGCCGGAGCGCCGTAGTCGCCGCTGATGTAGCGGAGCCGCTCCTGGAGCTTCGCGAAGACGGCCTCGTCGAAGCCGCCGTGCTTCTCGACACTCTCGCGGGCGCGAGCTCTGAACCGCTCGATCGTCCAGTCCGACCTCGCGACTCCGATGACGGGTACCTGAAGGTGCCCCCGCCGTTCCATCGCATAGAGCGCGGGGAAAATCTTCTTGTAGACGAGGTCACCGGTCGCCCCGAAGAAGATGAGGGCGTCGGAGTGAGGAACGCTCATGAGGCGCTCCGCCTTGCGCGTGCCCAGAGCCGACGTCCGCCGATGAATGCGTCCGCGTTGTCAACCGACATGTCAGTCCTTTTCCTCCGGACTCGTGAGATGTTGGGGGCCGTCAACGAGGCGCGTCAATCTTCAGGATGACCTTCAGCGTGCCCTCCGCCGCGGCGTTCCCGAACGTGTCTTACGCCTTCATCACGTCGCTCAGGTCCCAGGCGCGCTTGCCGGGGCCGTGAAAGACGAGGGCCTCGATGGTCCGGGCGGCTTGCGCCTCGCTCTGAAGGGGCTTACGGTCTGTCAGTTCCTGTTCGGCGGTGGTCATTGGTTCTCCTCCGGAAACATTGTCATGTTCACATCAGCGGCGATGTTCCATCGAGCACAGTCTCCGGAAAGTGGGTGACCATCCCACAACACAGCACGCGAGATGCCAGCCTGAAGTTGTCGATCGCTGCGCGCCGAGCGCACGTCTGAGTGCGCGAGGCGATTGACGTGATCGATCGGATCTCTCGCGAGCCGGGGCGCGTGGCGCCGGAGTCAGGCGGGTCGCCTTATGGCCTTCTTCTGGGACGCCGGCGGACGGCGGCGTGTCTGAAAACAGGCAGTCGCCGCGCAAATTGCCGCAATCGCCACTCCGAGTCAGCGGTGACTCCATCGAAAACACCAACTGTTCTCTCTCGT
>JANOJK010000619.1:0-3762 GCA_031408165.1 Acidobacteriota bacterium
TCGGCAGCCTGGCCGGCGTCCGGCGCGCCACCCGCGAGGACCTCATCGCCGTGCTCGGGGCGAAGGGCGCGGACTGCGTGCTGGCCCATTTTGCCGGGCAGGTCTGAACAGGTATGGTGTCCCTCACATGAACAGCCGAGAATTCCGGTCCCTGGCCGCGCCCTACATCGTTCGCGACGGCCGCCGGTTCCGTCTCAAGGATTTCGATCCGAAAGGGCCCGGGCCCAGGGCGCGGCAGCACGACGCGAAGAAGCTCCTGAAAAAGAGCGTCAAGGCGCTGTCGGAGCTGCAGGAAACGCTCTACGCCCAGGACCGTTGGGGCGTCCTGCTGATCTTCCAGGCGATGGACGCGGGCGGGAAGGACAGCGCGATCAAGCACGTCATGTCCGGCATCGACCCGAAGGGCTGCCAGGTGTATTCGTTCAAGGTCCCCTCGTCGGAGGAGCTCGACCACGATTTCATGTGGCGGACATCCAAGGCGCTGCCCGAACGGGGGCGCATCGGGATTTTCAACCGGTCGTATTACGAGGAAACGCTGGTGGTGCGGGTCCACCCCGAGTACCTGGGGCACCAGAAGCTCCCCGCGGCGCTCATCACGAAGTCCATCTGGAAGGAGCGCTTCGAGGACATCAACGCGTTCGAGCGGTACCTGGCCCGCAACGGGTACGTGATCCGGAAGTTCTTCCTCAACATCTCCCGGGCGGAGCAGCGGCGGCGTTTTCTCGCGCGGCTGGATCGGCCGGAGAAGAACTGGAAGTTCGGGATGGGGGACCTCGCCGAGCGCGGCCGCTGGCACGCCTACATGGCCGCCTACGAAGAGACGATCCGGCGGACGGCGACCCCCCACGCGCCCTGGGTGGTGGTTCCCTCGGACGACAAGAAGTTCGCGCGCACCGTGATCGCGGCCGCCATCATCGACGCCCTGAGCAGCCTGCATCTGGCCTTCCCGCCGATCGACGCGGCGCAGAAGCGGGACCTCGGCCGCGCGCGGCGCGTGCTGCAGCGGGAGGGCCGCCGCATAAAGTCTTGATGCCACGGCGGTTCTCGCGTATTCTGGGTCGTCTTTGAACAACATCGACCCCGTCGCTGTGGCCGTCAGCTTCGGCGTCCTCCTGCTGTCGCTCACGATTCACGAGGCCGCCCACGCCTGGACCGCCGACAAGCTCGGCGATCCGACCGCGCGCGCGCTCGGCCGCGTCTCGCTCAATCCGCTGGTCCACATCGACTGGATCGGGACGGTCCTGCTGCCGCTCATCGCGGTCTTCAGCCGCCTGCCGCTCATCGGGTGGGCGAAGCCGGTCCCGGTGGACACCCGGAACCTGAAGGACCCGCGGCGTGACTTCATGCTCATCGCGGCCGCCGGACCGATCAGCAACCTGCTGCAGGCGCTCGTGGCGGCCGTGCTCCTGCGGACGGTGTGGGACCCGGCCCTCGGGGTGGAGCCGGGGGTCTCCGCGACGGTGCTGTTCCTCGCTGTGCAGATCAACCTGCTGCTCGCGTTCTTCAACCTGATTCCGGTGCCGCCGCTCGACGGCGGCAACGTGATGCTGGGGCTGCTGCCGCCGCGCCTCGCGGCCGGCTACGCGCAGGTGCGCAATTACGGCTTCATCGTGTTGTACGCGCTGATGTTCACGGGGATCGCGAGCGCCCTGATCATGCCGCCCACGAAGTTCTTCATGAGTATCCTGATTCCGTGAAAGCGCGCGTCGTTTCCGGCATGCGGCCCACCGGCCAGCTGCACCTCGGCCACCTCGTGGGCGCGTTGAACAACTGGGTGCCGCTCCAGGACGAGTACGAGTGCTTCTACTTCGTCGCCGACTGGCACGCGCTGACGAGCGAGTACGCCGACACCGCCCGGGTCGTCGAGAACGGCTATGCGATGGTCGCCGACTGGATCGCGGCGGGCCTCGATCCGGAGAAGAGCACGTTCTTCATCCAGTCGCTCGTCCCGGAGCACGCCGAGCTGTTCCTGCTCCTCTCGATGGTGGTGCCGGTCCCGTGGCTGGAACGCGTGCCGACTTACAAGGAGCAGCAGGAGAACCTGAAGGAGCGCGACCTCTCCACCTACGGGTTTCTCGGCTATCCGCTGCTGCAGACCGCGGACGTCACGATCTACGACGCGAAGTTCGTCCCGGTGGGCGCCGACCAGGTCGCGCACCTGGAGCTGTCGCGCGAGGCGGTGCGCCGCTTCAACAACCTGTTCGGCGACGTGCTCGTCGAGCCGCAGCCGCTCCTGACGCCGGTGTCGCGCCTGCCCGGGCTCGACGGCGACAAGAAGATGAGCAAGAGCATCGGCAACACCATCGACCTGGCGGACGACCCCGACGCCGTCAAGAAGCGCGTGATGCAGATGTACACGGACCCCAAGCGCGTCCGCGCCGACATCCCCGGCACTGTGGAAGGCAACCCCGTGTTCGTCTACCACGACGCCTTCAACCCCGACACCGCGGAGGTCGACGATCTCAAGCAACGCTACCGCGCCGGCAAGGTGGGGGACGTCGAGGTCAAGAACAAGCTGGCCAAGGCGCTCAACGTGTATCTCGAACCGATCCGCGCGCGCCGCGCGGAGGTTCTCGCGAAGCCCGGCCTCGTCAAGGAGATCCTGCACGAGGGGTCGAAGAAGGCGCGTGGCGTCGCCGAACACACGATGGAACGCGTCAGAAACGCGGTGAAGTTGAGGTACCAGTAAGCCCGGCGCGCGTGCCGGGCGTGGTTGTCATGGAACAAGAGTTCGAATCCATCCTCGAGGCCTACCCCGTCCGCCTGGTGAACTTCGAAGGGCCGCTCGACCTGCTGCTGCACCTGATCAAGCGGCACGAGGTCAGCATCTACGACATCCCGATCACGCTCATCACCTCGCAGTACATCGAGTACATCGACATGATGCAGGAGATGGACCTGGACGTCGCCGGGGAGTTCCTGGTGATGGCGGCGACGCTGATCCACATCAAGTCCCGCATGCTGCTGCCGCGTCCCGATCCCGCGCAGGAGGATCCGGAAGAGGACCCGCGCGAGGCGCTGATGCGCCGGCTGCTGGAGCACCAGAAGTTCAAGGCCGCGGCCGAGCTCCTGCACGAGCGGGAAACGCTGCGCAGCGCGCAGTGGACCCGGCCCGACGGCCCGATTGCGCAGATTGCCGGCGAGGCGCCGGAGCCGGAGATCGAGATCGATCTCTTCAGTCTCATCAGCGCGTTCAAGGCCGTCGTCGAGCGCTCGAAGGCGCGGCCCACGCTGTACCTGCCGTCCGAGCAGATTCCCATCGAGGATCGCATCGAGCAGCTGATGTCGCGCCTGTCGGAAACCGAGGCGTGCGGCTTCGAGGATCTGTTCGCGGACATCCAGACCCGCGCCGGGCTCGTCGTGACGTTCCTCGCGCTGCTCGAGATGATCCGCCTGAAGCTGATCCGGGTGTTCCAGACGAACGTGATCGGGCCCATTCGCATTTACAAGCGCGCGCGCCCCGCCGACGCGCCGAGGCCGCTGCACGACCCGGAGCAGGTGCATGCGGAGCACCTGGCGGCCGACGCGGCCGCCAAGAAGGACCACCAGTAGGCCCGACCTTCAGGTCGGGCGTGCTGGAACCAGCACCGCGCTCGTTCGCACACGCCCGACCTGAAGGTCGGGCCAACTGGATCAACAGCAAGAGGCAACAAGCGTCAACTGGACCAACAGCAGCAAGCTCATTCGAACACGCCCGACCTGATGGTCGGGCCAACTGGACCAGCAGCAAGAGGCAACAAGCGTGTCCGACCATCTCAAGCC
>JANOJK010000650.1:0-6628 GCA_031408165.1 Acidobacteriota bacterium
GGGCGGAACTTGATGTTCGCCCGCCGCGCCTGGAACGCCATGGTGTTGCTGCAGGACGAGATCTCGCGATAGGTCTTCTGGCTCGGGAGCCAGACCTCGATGTCGTACGTCTTGGCGGACGCGAACCCCGTGTCCCCCGTCGACAACAGCATCGTCCTGTACGGAAGCTCGAGCCGCTTCAGGATTTCCTCGGCGTTCGCCGTCAGTTTCTCGAGCTCGTCGAAAGACTGCTCCGGTGTCGTGAACTTCACCAGTTCCACCTTGTCGAACTGGTGCTGGCGGATGAGCCCGCGCACGTCGGCGCCGTACGAGCCGGCTTCGCTGCGGAAGCAGGGCGTGTAGGCGGTGTAGAGCAGAGGCAGCTGGCGGCCGTCGAGAATCTCGCCGCGATAGAGGTTCGTGAGCGGGACTTCCGCGGTCGGAATCAGGAAGAGATCCCAGTCGCCGGCGATCTTGAACAGGTCCTGCTCGAACTTGGGGAGGTTGCCCGTTCCACGCAGCGCGTCCGAGTTCACGAGGAACGGCGGCTCGACCTCGGTGTAGCCATGCTCGGTCGTATGGAGCTCGAGCATGAAGTTGATGAGCGCGCGCGACAGCCGCGCGCCGGCGCCCATGAGCACGGCGAAGCGCGCCCCCGACATCCGGGTCGCACGTTCGAAATCGAGGATGCCGAGCGCCGGCCCCAGATCCCAGTGCGGCTTGGGCTCGAAGTCGAACGCGCGCGGCTCGCCGTGCCTGCGGACTTCGCGGTTGTCGTCCGCGCTCCTGCCGACGGGCACAGAGGCGTCAGGCAGGTTCGGCACCGTCATCAGGAGATCCGTGCGCTGTTGCTCGACGGCCTCGAGCTCCGCCTCGAGCTGCTTGATCTGCTGCCCGCGTGCCTTGTTGGCGGCGAAGATGCCGGACGGATCGAGCCCCTGTTTCTTGGCGCGTGCGATTTCCTCGCCCGACGCGTTCTGGTCGCGCTTGAGACCCTCGACCTGGGGGATCAGCTCGCGGCGCTTCGCGTCGAGCTGCCCGAAGGGCTCCAGGATCGTGTCGGGGTCGAGGCCCCGGTGACGGAGGCCTGTCCGCACCTCCTCGACGTGCTCGCGGACGTACGCGGGATCCAGCATGGACAAATCGTATACCGGCCGCGCGCGTGTCTGAGGTACGATCCGGGGCGATGCGCCACTCCGTACGCAAGGCTGTCTTCCCGGCCGCGGGCCTGGGCACCCGGTTCCTGCCCGCGACCAAAGCCCAGCCGAAGGAAATGCTACCGCTGGTCGACAAACCGATCATCCAGTACGGCGTGGAAGAAGCGCGCGCGTCCGGCGTCGACAACATGATCCTGGTCACCGGCCGCGGCAAGAACGCCATCGAGGATCACTTCGACGTGTCGATCGAGCTCGAAACGTTCCTCGAGGCGCGGGGCAAGACCGAGCAGCTGCAGGAGATCCGGGAGATCTCAAACCTGCTGAACGTGTCGTACGTGCGCCAGGGGGAACCCCTCGGCCTCGGGCACGCCGTGCTGGTGACCCGCCCCCTGGTGGGCGACGAGCCCTTCGCCGTCATTCTGGCGGACGATGTGATCGATGCGTCCCCGCCGGCGCTGCGTCAGATGATCGACGTCTTCGAGGAAATGGACGGGCCGGTCCTGGCGATTGAAGAGGTGCCGCGTGAGAGCGTGAGCTCCTACGGAATCGTCGACGCGGAGGAAATCCGCCCGGGCGTCTACCGGATCCGCGATCTCGTCGAGAAGCCGCCGCGCGATGAGGCGCCGTCGAACCTCGCGATCATCGGACGCTACGTGCTGACGCCCGACATCTTTCCGGCACTCGAGGAGACCGCGAAAGAGAAGGATCGCACCGGCGAGATCCAGCTGACCAACGCGCTGCGCCGCCTGCTGAAGACCCGCCAGGTTTACGGGTGCAAGATCGACGGCGTACGCCACGACACGGGCAACAAGCTGGGGTACCTGAAGGCCGTCGTCTACTTCGCGCTGCGCCGGCCCGATCTCGCGGAGCCGTTCCGCGAGTACCTGAGAAGCCTCGGCCTCGATGCGCCCGCCGTTACCACTCGTTAGCCCCTGCCATCGACGGCCGACGGCCTGAACACGAAGACCCTTTTTCGAGAGCTTTCGGTGGGCAGCCTCGCCTCGACGTCCCAGGTCGCTACCACTCGCTCGGCGTGGACCGCATGAAGGAAATGTTCCTTCTCTAAAGGAGTCCTAGGTTTTCGAGCTCTTCGGGTCCGTCGTCTTGCTCTCGGTCGACTTGGTCTCTGTGGACTTCGTTTCCGCCTTCGACTCCGACTTGGTGTCGGCTTTCGAGTCGCCGCTCGACGACCCGGACGAAGACGTCGAGGGGGAGTCGCCGCCCTCGCTGCCCGACTTCGGGGAGCTGGGTTCAGATGAAGACTTCTTTGCGTAATCGGTGATGTAGAAGCCGGATCCCTTGAACTGGATGGCGGGTGACGAGGGCAGTTTCCTCACCGGCCCCTTCCCGCACTTGGGGCAGGTCTCGGGGTTGGGGTCCGTGAATCTCTGCACGATCCGCTCGAAACGGTTCTCACACGCGTCACACTGGAATTCGTATAGGGGCATAGCAGTTCAAAGGCCTCACTCCAGCATAGACCCATTGTTCTCGCCGAGCATCAGGTTCCGGAGCAGCCAGAGCGGCACGGTGCCGTGTCCGAGCAGGGTGTCGTGGAACATGCGCATCGAGTACTTGTCCCGCCGGAGCGCCTTGTAGTCGTCACGCAGCTTCAGGACCATCAGTTTTCCGAGCGAGTACAGCACGTAAGCAGGATCGAAGGTACCGCGCTCCGCCTCGCGGCGCGCCGAGACCTCTTCGAGGTACGCCTCGTCGCGGAAGATCCGCATGCCTTGCTCGACCGACAGGTCTTCGCAGTGCAGTCGAATCCCGACGATCAGACGGCACAGGCGGATCAGGGCTTCGGCGAGCTGGCCGAGGTGGATGTGCGGGTCCTGCCGGCGGAACCCGGCCTCCACCATCATCTGTTCCGAGTAGTGCGCCCAGCCTTCGACCATCGCGGTCGACGAGAAGAGGATTGACTTCCGGAACGGGGCTGCCACGCGCCGGAGGTGCTGGTAATGGAGGAAGTGCCCGGGATAGACCTCGTGAACCGAGATCGACCAGAGCGCGCCGTAGTTGAAGTCGCGGAGGTGCTCTTCCTGCCGCTCGGCCGGCCATGAGGGGTCGGCGTCCGTAATGTAGTAATACGCGCGCTGCGGACGGGTCTCGAACGGCCCGGGCGTCCACATACTCGCGAAGGTCCAGCGATAGAACCGCGGCGTCGCCGACACGCAAACCTCCTCCGAGCCCGGCACCGAGACGATGTCGTGGCGCTGGAGGAACGTCTTCAATTCGTCGAGCTGGTCCTGCGCGGTCGCGACGACCTGGCCGAAAGGCGGGTGGTTCGCCTTCGCGCGTGACCACGCCGCGACCGGGTCCTTCTCCTTCGGATCGAGCCGCGAGGCCACTTTCCGGAACTCGTCCTGCGTCGCGCGCAGCTCCCGGTTGGCGATCGCGAGGAGCCGATCGGGATCGAGCGTGATCCCTTCGTCGAGCCGGAGCTTCTCCTGAAAGACGTTGCGCCCGAGACGGAACGTGCCGCGCGCACGGGGCGCGAGGTCGTTCTCGAGGTATGCCACGTACGCCTGTATCGCCTGGGCGGCCTCGGTCGACGCGTCGGCGAGATCCCCGAGCACGCGCATGTCGTGGAGTCCGCCGAATGCGCGCGGCAGGTCGTCCTCGATGAACCGCAGGGTGCCGCGGAGGCTCTCGAGGCCGATCTTGATGAAGATCCCGGGCGGGTCCTTGATGTTGTCCCGCGCCGACTGCATCAGGCGCGGCACCTGGTGCAGCTTCGACAGGACGCGACGCGCCCGTTCGGCCAGAGGCGCGTAGTCGAACAGCACCTGGCCGGCGAGGCTCGTCGAGAGCAGGTCGCCGTAATGCTGCGGGTTGCGCTCCCACGTGCGCACGGTTTCGAGCTCGAAGAGACGCGCGCGGATGTTCGCGTCGAGCGCCGGACGCTCGAGTCGCTCCGGGTCGGTCAGCCGGGCCGGGTCGATCGCCGCGAGCCGGCGCGCGAACCCGCCGAGATCGCGGATCTGCGCGTCAATCGCCGCCCGGCTCAGGTCGTCGAGCAGGTCGTCGTGAAGATGAACGCCGTCGAAGGTCGCGTTGGTGGGGTGTGTCTCGTGCAGCCACGCGAGGTACTCGTCGACGAAATGAGGCAAGGGTTCAGCGGAATACATTCTGGTAGAATCGGCGCCCCGCGCATGGCCGGCATCCTGTATGTGGTCGCCACTCCGATCGGCAACCTTGAAGATGTCACGCTGCGCGCCCTGAGAATTCTTCGCGAGGTGTCCCTCATCGCGGCTGAGGACACTCGCCGGACCGCGCGACTGCTTCAACACTACTCCATCTCGACGCGCGCCACGAGCCTGCACGCGCACAACGAACATGCGAAGACGCCGCAGCTCATCGCGCGTTTGCACGCGGGCGACGCGATCGCGCTGGTCTCCGACGCCGGGACGCCCCTCATCTCGGATCCCGGCCAGATGCTCGTCGCCGCGGCGCGCGCGGCCGGGATCCGGGTCGAGAGCATCCCAGGACCCAGTGCCATCATGGCCGCCCTCGCATCCTCTGGTCTGCCGAGCGGAGAATTCGTGTTTCTAGGGTTTCCGCCGACTAGGTCAAAAGACAGTAAATGGTGGTTGGACAAACTGGCTTCGCAGACCAGTCTCGCGGTATTTTTCGAGGCGCCTCATCGGATTCATCGCACATTGACCGACATGGCTGGCCGACTCGGACCGGATCGGACAGTAGGGATCGGGAGGGAGCTGACCAAGGCTCACGAAGAATTGGTTATTAGACCTATTAAGGAGCTTCTGGAGTACTTTGCTGAGCCTAAAGGGGAGTTCACCCTGTTGGTGCCACCTCTGCACCCAGCGGAGGAAAGCGAGCGTATACCGCCAACAGTAGCCCAGGTCAAAGATGAAATAGGCGAAATGACCCATGTTGAGGGGTTCACAAGGCGCCAAGCCCTCAAGATTCTTGCGGACCGCCACGGCGTGAGTGTGAATAAGCTCTACCGGCTGGTTCAGAACGATGATAAAAGTGGTCGTTAGCCCTAGTAATAGATTTTTGCCAATGATCTTGACCGTCCATGATTCGATTTGTTACTGTCCCCTCGGTATCTATCTGGCTCGCCAGAATGCCGCCTATGGCAAAATCTCGCCGGGTTACGAAATCCCGGACTTCCGCTCGTAAACCGGCCCGCGTGGCAAAGAAAAGGGCCCAAGCCGAACGACGCCGACCGGCGCGGTCGTCGCCGTCGCGCCCGCCGACTCGTACGGCCGCCAAGTCCGCGGCTCCGGCGCGCGCCGCCAAGCCGGCAAAGCCGCCTGTTCGGGCCGCCAAGCCGGCTCCTGCTCCCGCGCCCCCCGTGCCGCCCGCGCCACCCGCTCCGCCCGCCCGCAAGCCGACCTACCACGAGGCCGTCGGGATGTACGAACGCGGGCTGCAAGCGCTGCAGCGGCGGGACTTTGCCGCCTCCGCAGAGGCGCTGCGCACGGTCATCGAACGCTATCCCGACGAGCGCGAACTGCTCGAGCGCGCGCGGCTCTATCTCAAAGTGTGCGAGCGCGAGCTCGAACCCAAGGAGCCGGCGCCAAAGACGGCCGACGAATGGGTGTACGCCGCCACCGTGGCGCTCAACGCGGGGGACGAGGCCACCGGGCTTCTCCACCTGCAGCGCGCGCTGACCGCCGATGCGCGTCACGATCACGCCCATTACATGATGGCGGTCGCGGTCTGGCGTCGCGGCGACGTCGGCGGCGCCCTGGATCACCTCCGCCGCGCGATCGCGCTCAACCCGGAGAATCGCTCGATCGCGCGCCAGGATCCCGAGCTCGACTCCCTGCGTGACGCGCCCGCGTTCCGGGCCGCGCTCGATACACCGCCTGCCGATGGGACCGCGGCGAGGCCCCAGGCGGCCGCCGTCCGCGCCTTCCGCTCCAAGCCGCGCCGCTAGCGCGCTGGTTCCCTCGCTCCACGGTTGAGCCCGTTCTATACACTGGGTAACGGGCCCGACCTGTGCAGGTTCGCGCTCAACCGTATATGTTCAACACCCACGTCGTCATCCTCGCAGCGGGCAAGGGCACCCGCATGAAGTCCACGGAGCCCAAGGTTCTCCACCGCGCGGCCGGCTTCTCGTTGATAGAGCACGTTTTACGCGCAGCCGGGACGCTGTCGCCCGCGACCACTCTCGTGGTGGTGGGTCACCTGTCCGAGCGGATCGAGGCGGCCCTGCGGAAACGGCTGGGCCTTCGATTTGCATTGCAAGAGCCTCAGCTCGGCACTGGCCACGCGCTCCTCCAAGCGGAACCGCACCTGGCAGGAGAATCGGGCACTGTCGTGCTGCTGTCGGGAGACGTGCCGCTCCTGCGCCCCGCCACGCTGCGGGCGCTGGTGGACGCGCACACCACCCGCGGGGCGGCTGCCACAGTGCTGACGGCGCGCGTGGATCGGCCGCAGGGGTACGGCCGGATTGTCCGCGACCAGGGGGGGATTGCGGCGATTGTGGAGGACAAGGACGCCACGCCGGCCGAGCGGGC
>JANOJK010000999.1:0-2347 GCA_031408165.1 Acidobacteriota bacterium
GCCTGCCTCGACCTGCTCGGCCAGGCGTGGGGCGTCCCGGTGTGCGACATACTCGGCGGGCGCGTGCGCGATCGCGTGCCGTTTGCGTCGTACCTCTTCTTCAGGTATGCCGCGTCCAACGGCAAGGGTGCCGTGCGCACCGCCGACCAGCTCGTCGCGCAGGCGCGAGCGCTGAAAACGCAGCACGGGTTCCGCTCGCACAAACTGAAAGGCGGCGTCTTCCCGCCCGATTACGAGCTCGCCTGCTATCGGGCCGTCGCGGCAGCGCTGCCCGGCGATTCCTTCCGCTTCGACCCCAACGCCGTCTGGACGACCGGGCAGGCCGTCCGGTTCGGGCGCGCGATCGAAGATCTCGACAACGACTACCTCGAGGATCCGGTCTTCGGGTTGACCGGCATGCGTCACGCGCGCGAGAAGCTGCGGGTGCCGCTCGCGACCAACACGGTGGTCGTGAATTTCGAGCAGCTCGCGGCGAACGTGCTGAACCGGGCGGTCGATGTCATCCTGCTCGACACGACGTTCTGGGGAGGCATCCGCGCTTGCGTCAAGGCCGCGGCCGTCTGCGAGACGTTCCAGCTCGGGGTCGCGGTCCACTCATCCGGAGAACTCGGGATTCAGCTGGCCACCATGCTGCACCTCGGCGCCGTGGTCCCGAATCTCTCCTTCGCAGCCGACGCGCACTACCACCACCTCACGGACGACATCATCCAGGGCGGACGATTCCGCTACGAAGGCGGGGCCATCCGCGTACCGGAGGGGCCCGGGCTTGGCGTGCGCCTGGACCGTGACAAGCTCGCGCAGTACGCTGAGCTGTACCGCGAACTCGGGCCGTATCCCTACGATCAGGATCCGGCCCGCCCGGGGTGGGCGCCGCTCGTCCCGAACGACCGCTGGGCGGATCCAGCCGATGATCGGGAGCCATTTGTCCATGAGTGACACCATCGAGCGCACGCCCGCCGGGCCGCCGCAGCTCCTGAGCGACGCTGCGCAGATCCGCCGTCACACCACCAGCATCGTCGAGGAGACGGCGGTCTTCGACATGCACACGCATCTGTTTCCACCCGCGTTCACCGGCATGATGCGATGGGGCATCGACGACCTGCTCACCTACCATTACCTGGCCGCCGAGTTGATGCGGTCCGCCGACGTGCGTCCGGACCAGTTTCAGCAAATGCCGCCATCCGCCAGGGCGGATCTGGTCTGGGACACCCTGTTCGTCCGCAACACCCCGCTGTCGGAAGCGACGCGCGGCGTGATCGCGGTCCTCTCGGCGTTGGGGCTCGATCCCTCGGCTCCCGATCTTCGGGAGGCCCGTGATTTTTTCAGGGGAGTGAAACTCCCGGATCACGTCACCGGCGTGCTCGAGCGCGCCCGGGTCGAGGGGGTGGTCATGACCAACGACCCCTTCGACTCCCAGGAGGTGCGCGTGTGGGAGAGCGGGCCGGTGCCCGACGGGCGCTTCCGTACGGCCCTGCGCATAGACACGCTGTTGAACGACTGGCCGACGGCGCGAGAACGGTTGACGGCGGCCGGATACGCGGCCGCCGTAACGCCGGACGCCGCCTCTATCCTCCAGGCGCGCCGCTTCGTCGATGCCTGGGTCGCCCGCATCGCCCCGCTGTATATGGCGGTTTCGCTCGGCGACGACTTCGCCTGGCCTGCGGAAGGATCCCGCGGGCGGTTGCTGCGCGACGTGGTCCTGCCCGCCTGCCGGGATCATGGCCTGCCGCTGGCGATGATGATCGGGGTGCGCCGCAGCGTGAACCCGGCGCTGCAGGACGCCGGCGACGCGCTGGGCCGCGCCGATGTCACAGGCCTTCACCGAATCTGCGCCGAGTACCCCGACAATCGGTTCCTGGTCACGATGCTGTCGCGGGAGAACCAGCACGAGCTGTGCGTGGCAGCCCGCAAGTTCTCGAACCTGATGCCGTTCGGCTGCTGGTGGTTCCTGAACAACCCGTCGATCGTGTCCGAGATCACGCGCGAACGGCTCGAGATGCTGGGCACGAGCTTCATCGCGCAGCATTCGGATGCGCGAGTGCTGGAGCAGTTGCTCTACAAGTGGGCGCACGCCAGACGCGAGGTGGCCCACGCGCTGGCGGACCAGTACGTGCGTCTGCTCGAGAACGGACGTCGGGTGACCGTTGCCGAGGTGCGACGTGACGTCAGCCGCCTCTTCGCCGACAACTTCCTGCAGTGGACGCCGGCGCGGCGGTCCGCATGACGACGCGGTCATCCGCCGAGCGGCAGAGAACACTCGAGGACTGATGCGACCAGAACAGTGGGAGATCTTCAAGCGGGCGGCCCGGCGCGAGAAACTGGACAAGGTGCCGATGGCGCTCATCGT
>JANOJK010000691.1:0-2831 GCA_031408165.1 Acidobacteriota bacterium
CCCGTCTACAGTGTGGGTCAGTGGCGTTGACGGCCCCGGCCTCTCTCCCGATCGACGAGTACCTCCGCGACATCGTGGACCTCGTCCGCCGGCACCGGGCGTTGATTCTGTCCGCGGCTCCGGGCGCAGGCAAGACGACCCGTGTGCCACCGGCGCTCGCCGCCGACGGCCGCGTCATCGTCCTCCAGCCGCGCCGGGTGGCCGCGCGATCGATGGCGCGGCGAATCGCGGAGGAACAGGGGTGGACGCTCGGTCGTGAAGTGGGCTGGCAGGTCCGGTTCGAGCGGAAGTTCACCTCCGACACCCGCGTGCTCTTTGCGACGGAAGGCATCCTGACGAGCCGGCTCCAGCAGGACCCGCTCCTGACAGACTTCCACACCATCGTCCTCGACGAGTTCCACGAACGCAGCATCCACGCCGATCTGGGACTCGCACTGGCGCGCCAGGCGTGGCGCGCGCGCGACGATCTGCGGCTCGTGATCATGTCTGCGACGCTGCAGGCGGATCCGCTCGCGGCCTTTCTCGACGGCTGCCCGCGCATCGTGGTGCCGGGTCGGATCTATCCCGTCGAGGTCGACTACCGCCCCGGCCAGTCGGTGGCGGCTGCTGCGGCGGAGCTGGTCCGGCACACCGGCGGCAGCGTCCTCTGCTTTCTGCCCGGCGCGCCGGAGATCAATCGCGCGCTGGGCGATGTTCGGACGATGGTTTCGGGCGATGCCCTTGTCCTGGCGCTGCACGGATCGCTGCATTCGGACGAGCAGGACCGTGCGATTGCCCCCGGCCGCGGGCCTCGCGTCATTCTCGCCACGAACATTGCCGAGACGTCCCTGACCGTGCCCGGCGTCACGGCGGTGGTCGACACGGGCTTTCAGAAGGTCGCGAGGTTCGACCCGGATCGCGGCATCGACTCCCTGGCGCTCGAGCGGATTCCGGCCGACGCCGCCGAGCAGCGCGCCGGGCGCGCGGGGCGCCTCGGTCCGGGACGGGTCCGCCGGTTATGGGAACAGGCCGACCGGCTGCGTCCCCATGGCGAGGCCGAGATCCATCGCGTCGATCTATCGGACGCGGCGCTCGACATCCTGGCGTGGGGCGGCGATCCGCGGACGTTCGAGTGGTTCGATGCGCCATCGCCCGCCCGCGTCGACCGGGCGCTGTCGCTGCTCGAACAGCTCGGGGCGGTGCGCGACGGACGCGTGACGGCGATCGGATCGCGCATGAAGCGCCTGCCGCTCCACCCACGCCTCGCGCGCATGCTCCTCGAGGGACGCGGCAGCCGCGACGTCGCGCTGGCGTGCGCGTTCCTGTCCGAACGCCATGCCTCGCCGCGGCATCCCGCGACCACCGCCAGCGATCTGCTGTCGGCCGTCGACGATCCGCAAGAGGTGCCGCCGCACGTCCGGGACGTCGCCCGCCGGCTGACGGATCTGGCCCGCGATGCGATGGACGGGGACGCGCCAGCCGGGGAATCGACCTTCCTCCGCGCCATTTTCTGCGGCTACCCGGATCGCGTCGCCCGCCGGCGGGCCCCCGGGTCCGGGAAGTTCCTGCTCGCATCCGGCCATGGCGCGGTGCTGGGGCGCGAGAGCGGCGTCCGCGACGCGGAATTCATCGTCGCCGTCGATGTGCAGGCCGCCCGTCACGGCGAGGTGGGGGAGGCCACCATCAGGATGGCGAGCGCGATCGACGGCGCGTGGCTGCGGCGGAGCCACGGTGCGGACGTCTCAATCAGGGTCATTCACGAGTTCGACGCGGCGTCCGGGCGCGTGCGCGCGCTCGAACGCGAGTACTACGGCGAGATCCTCCTCGCGGAGCGGACCGGAGCGGCGGACCCGGTAGTGGTCGCGCAACTGCTCGCGGACGCGTACCGATCGCGTGGATGGACCGAAGCGGACACGCAGCTGTTCCGGCGGCTGCGGTTCGCGGCGATCGACGTCGATCGGGACGCGCTTCTCGCGGTGGCGGCAGCGAAACGCCGCACGCTCGACGAGATCGATCTCACCGGCGCGCTCGCTGGCCTGCCCCCTCGTCGCGTCAGCGAAGGCGGGGCGTTGTCCCGCGACCTCGAACGGCTCGCCCCGGAGTCGCTGACCGTTCCGAGCGGCCGATCGACCCGCCTTCAGTACCAGGACGACGGGTCGGTGATGGCGGCCGTGAAGCTACAGGAGCTTTTCGGGCTTGCCGAATCGCCCCGCCTCGGTCCGCGCCGGGAACCGATTGTGTTCGAGCTCCTCGCCCCGAACGGACGGCCGGTCCAGACGACAAGGGATCTGCGAAGCTTCTGGGACACCACCTACCAGGACGTGAGAAAGGAGCTGCGCGGCCGCTATCCCCGCCATCCCTGGCCGGAAGATCCCTGGACCGCACCACCGACGGCCCGCACCAGACGCCGGGGCCGGGTCTAGAATGTTGAACGCTGAATGCTGAATGCTGAATGCACAAAGTCACTCCGCATTCAACATTCAGCATTCAACATTCAGCATTCAAGCGAGACCCGCTGCAGTTGCGTGATGCGGTCGCGGAGCGAGGCCGCGAAAGACTCGGTTTCATCCGCGGTCGCGCCGCTGGCGGTGAGCGCGGTGCGAAGCTGGTCGTCCGTGATGCGTCCGAGGTACCGGCACAGCCACTGGACGTCCTCGATCCGGATGCTCGCGCGCGCGTCGGCCGTGCGCTGGCCTGCATACCCGAACTGTACGAACCCGCCCTCCACGCCGGTGACGAATTGCGGCGTCTGTGCCGCGAACCCGGCCGGATCCCAGCGGCCCCGCGTGACGACGGTCCCGCCCCACCGCCCCATCGAGCCGCCCCAGTCGACGATCAAGTACTGCGCCTCG
>JANOJK010000697.1:0-1902 GCA_031408165.1 Acidobacteriota bacterium
CGGATCGACACGGCCGTCGACGTGCAGTGGGCCGGCCCCTCCACCATCGTCATCACCGCCCCCGCGTACCGCGGCAGCTTCGACCTGTCGGAGGATCTGCGCCACTTCAACCTGCCGCTGCGCGGCCCGCAGACGGTGAACCTCGCGACACCGCTCGGGGCCCTCCGCGCCGAGCGCATCGGGGACGCCGAACGGGTGACGCTGACGCTCGGGCCGGACGTCCGGCCGGATCAGATCCGGTTCTTCTACTACAGCGCCGGCCGCATCCTCCCTCTCGCGCGCAACGGCGCGCGGACGCCGGCCGCGGCGAAGTGACTATAATCCGGCCGACGTGACAGCCACCAACCGCATGCTGACGCTGGTGATCCCCGTCTACAAGAACGAGGAGAACCTCCCGCGTCTGTTCGACGAGCTCGAAGGGTTCGCGGGGCGGCTCGAGGCCGATCTGGAGATCGTGTTCGTCGTCGACGGCTCCCCTGATGCGTGCCTCCCCATTCTCCAGCGCCGGCTGCCCGCCTGGGCGATCCGCACGCAACTGGTGGAACTCAGCCGCAACTTCGGGTCGTTCGCCGCCATTGCGGCCGGCCTCCAGCTTGGCCGCGGCGCCTGGTTCGCCGTCGTGTCGGCGGATCTCCAGGAGCCGCTCGACCTCGTCCTGGAGTTTCACCGCCGGCTGGCGTCCGGCGAAGCGGACGTGGTGCTGGGCCACCGGACCGGCCGCGCCGATCCCTGGGGCTCGCACATCCTCTCGGAGTGGTTCTGGCGGCTGTATCGCCGGTTCGTGGTCAGCGACATGCCGAAGGGGGGGATCGACATGTTCGGCTGCACCCGCGCGGTACGCGATCGCCTCCTCGAGATGACCGAAGTGCACACCAACCTTATCGCGCTGCTCTTCTGGGTGGGGTTCCGGCGTTCGTTCGTGCCCTACCAGCGGCGCGCGCGCCTGGAAGGTCGAAGCGCCTGGACGCTCTCGCGCAAGCTCCGCTACGCGCTCGACAGCGTGTTCGCGTTCACCGATCTGCCGGTGAGGGCGCTCCTGGTGCTCGGGGCCGCCGGGACGACGATAGCCGTGGTCGCAGGGGTCACCGTCCTGGTCGCGTGGTCGCTCGGCCACGTGCCGGTCCTCGGCTATACGCCCCTCATGCTCGTGATCACGTTCTTCGGCGGCCTGACGGCGCTCGGCCTCGGCATCATCGGCCAGTACCTGTGGCTGACGCTGCAGAATGCGCGGCGCCGGCCCAACTTCATCGTCAAGTCGGCCGCGACATTTGGCGAACCGTAGTCTTATCCGAGGATCTTCGCCCCTCGGACTCCCCGACACGCGCTCTCGCGCGCCGCTTCGCCGGCGCGCTCCGTTCGCGTGGCTCACTCGCTGCCGCTCGTTCGCTGACGCCGGTCAGCAGCGGCCCGGTTTGTGAGATACGTTCTAGACTAGCAGGCTGATGAAAAACCCGTCAGTGTCAAGGTAGAAGGCAAAAGGCAGAAGGCAGAAGGCAGAATTAACAATTGCGGGGGCAATTCAGAGTGTTTTGCCTTCTACCTTCTACCTTTTGCCTTCAGGTTGTCACTTTTTCAGCAACCTGCTAGACAGCCTGAAGTGCGGGCTCAGCGGCCGACTGCCGCCAGGAACTCGCCGTAGTCCCGGATGTAGTCGCCGGGATCGTAGGGCTCCGAGGCCACCACCAGCAGCAGCGCGTCGGCCGAGTACTGATATTGCGTTGCCCAGATGAGCGGCGGCACGTGCAGGCCGAGATTCGGCGCGTCGAGCACGATCTCCTCGCTCGTCTCGCCGTTGTCGACGACGACGCTGAGCGAGCCCCGCGCGCACACGAGGAACTGGTGGCAGGCGCGATGGGCATGTTCCCCCCGCACTTCCCTGCCCGGCACGTCGAAGACCATGAA
>JANOJK010000749.1:0-3628 GCA_031408165.1 Acidobacteriota bacterium
CCGTTCGTGCCGCACGTGCTCGCCGGACACGCCCGCGCCCTGGTCGCCGCGGATCCCGTCCGCCTCCCCGGGACCGAAACCCATGGCTGACGCGGAGTTCCTCGCCGGGTTCATGGACGACTACTTCGTCGAATGCGAGGATCATCTCGTCACGATCCGCCGCCTCCTGCTCGCGCTCGAGGGGTCCATCGGAGGGGAGGCGGTCCCGGCGCATGTGCTCGACGAGCTCTTCCGCAGCTTTCACTCGATCAAGGGGATCTCGGGGATGGTGGAGCTGCGCGAGGCGGAGATGCTCGCGCACCACATGGAAAGCTACCTGCGCGCGCTGCGGCAGGGCGAGGCGCAGTTGAGCGGCTCGGGGGTCGACGCGTTGATCCACGGCGTCGACGCCCTCGAGCACGCGATCGCGGCCCGCCGCGACGGCGTTGCGCCCGCGCCGGTCGGACCGATGGTCCAGCGCCTGACGGACATCGTTCCTGCCGCGCAGCCCACCAGCGCCTCGCGTGCGCCCGTGCGGGCCACCGCGGCGGCCTCGTGGCGCGTGGGCTTCGCGCCGTCCGCGGCCCTCCTCGCCCGCGGAGTGAACGTCGACAGCGTGCGCGCGCGGCTGCGCGCCGCCGGCACGATCGTCGACGCCACGCCGAAGGTCACGTCTGCCGGTATCGCGTTCGAGTTCCTGGTGGCGGCGGAACTCGACGCCGCGACCGTCGAGCGCTGGGCGGCCGACGGCATCCACGCCGCGCCGATCGCACCGGCCGCTCCTCCGGCCGCCGAGGACGGCGGCGAGCGGGCGCCGTCACAGCCGGGCGGGTGGGTCGCGTCCGCGCATGTGGTCCGCGTCGATCTCGCGAAACTGGACGACGTCATGCGGATGATCGGCGACCTCGTGATCAGCCGCGCACGTCTCGACGGGGCGCTCGCGCCGGCCGAGCCCGCGGTGCCGCCGGGCGTCTGGCGGGCGGTGCAGGAGAACAGCCAGATCATCGAGCGCCAGCTGCGCGATCTGCGCGAAGGGATCATGCGGCTGCGGCTGGTCCCCGTCGGGGAGATCTTCCGGCGCGTGCCGTTCGTCGTCCGGGATCTCGCAAAGGAGACCGGCACGAGGGTGCGGCTCGAACTGCGGGGGCAGGAGACCGAGATCGACAAGTTCCTGATCGAGCGGATGCTCGATCCCGTGCTCCACCTGGTGCGCAATGCCGTGAGCCACGGCTTCGAGACGCCGTCCGAACGCATCGCCGCGGGCAAGCCCGAGGAAGGCACGCTGACGCTCGCGGCCTCGGGTGTCGGCGAAACCGTCGTGCTCGAGATCGCCGACGACGGGCGGGGCATCGATGCCGCGGCGGTCGCGGCGCGCGCGCGATCGCTCGGCGTCGCGGTGCCCGGTGGGCCTCTCGACGCCGACGGGCTGCTGGAGATCCTGTGCGCGCCTGGCTTCTCGACCCGCGACGAGATCGATCGCGTGAGCGGGCGGGGCGTGGGGATGGCCGTCGTGAAGACGACGGTGGCGGAGCTGAACGGGACGATGACGCTCGAGACGGCGCCCGGCGAGGGCACACGGTTCGTCATCGAGCTGCCGCTGACGCTGTCGATCGCGGACGCGCTCATCGCGGAAGTCGGCGACCGCCTGTTCGCGGTGCCGCAGTCGGCAATCCGGGAGGTCGTCGAGATCGAGCATGCGGCGGTCCGCCGGATCGAAGGGCACGAGCTGGCGCCGCTGCGCGGCGGCACGCTGCCGCTCCTGCGCCTCGGCCGGATCTTCGGCATCGCGGACCGGCCGCGCCGCGCCCTCCACGTCTTCGTGCTCGGCGCGGGGGCGGACGCCGTCGGCATCGCGGTCGATCGCATCGTGGGCCAGCGGGAGATCGTGGTGCGCGGCATGGCGGACGCGCTGATCAAGGTGGACGGCGTGGCCGGGGCGACGGACCTGGGGGACGGACGCGTGGTCCTCATCCTCGATCTCGCGGCCCTGGCGCGCGGAGCCCGGCCGCGCCTCATGCGGCGGTCGGCGCTGGAGCCCGCCCCGTGACCGAGCCGTTCATCCTCTTCACCGTCGCCGGGACGACCTACGCGCTGCGGAGCCGCGACGTGGCCCACGTCGAGATGCTCGACCAGGTCACCCCGGTGCCCAACGCCGTGCCCTTCGTGGACGGCGTCGTCTTTTCGCGCGGTCAGGTCGTGCCGGCGCTCAACCTGCGCGCGCGGTTCGGCTTCGACAAAGTGCCGTACGACCTCTCGACGCGCCTCCTCGTCGTGCAGGACGACGGGCGGCGGGTCGGCCTCGTGGTGGACGCGGCGCGCGAGTTCGTGTCGATGGATGCCGCGGCGATCCAGCCGCCGAGCGCCGCGCTGACGGGGCTGAGCGGCCGCTACCTGGAAGGGGTCGCCAATGTCGGCGATCGACTGATTCTGGTTCTCAACCTGGCGGAAGCGTTACGGTTCACCGATCCGGTTCTGGACACACACCCATAAGAGGACGCCATGGCAACCCGGAAATCAAACGGCCGCGTGACGCGAGCCACCTCCGCAGTGGACACCGGACTGGTGCGGACGCAGGCCGAGCAGGTCGTCGTCTCGGCGGGCACGATCGCGCGCATCAATGACGAGGTCTCGGAGGGGGCGGCGACGCAGATTCGCGCGCTCGATCGCGCACTCGGAAGCCTCAACGAGATGGCGGCGTCGCTCAAGGAGTCGGCGGGCCAGGCGGATTCGGTCGCGGTGTCCGCCGAGCAGTTGGGATCGTCGGTCAACGAAATGGCCGCCTCGATCGAACAGGTGACCAGCAACACGTCGAGCCTGGCGGCGTCGATCGCGCAGACCGGCGCCGCGATCCAGGAGAGCGCCTCGTCGATCCAGCACGTCTCCGGCTCGACGCACGAGATGGCGACCGCCGCGCAGGAGGTGACCGCGTCGATCACCGAGATGGCGACCTCGGTCAAGTCCATCAGCGGCGACACCGAGTCGCTGACGGCGTCGGTCAACCAGACCGGGGCCGCCATCGAGCAGATGACGCAGTCGATCAAGGGGGTGTCCGGTAACGCCGACGACCAGGCGGCCGCGGCTGAGCAGACCTCCTCGTCGATCAACGAAATGGCCGCCTCGATCGAAGAGGTCGGCGCGATGACCGAACGGCTTGGCACCGCCGTCGAGCAGAACGCCAACTCGATCGAGCAGATGTCGCGATCCGTGCAGAGCGTGGCGCTGAGCGGCACCCGCATCGCGGAGGCGGCCCGGGACGCGGGCACCACCGCCACGGAGATGGAGCGCTCGATCCAGTCGGTCTCGGCGCTCGCCCGCCAGGCCGACGAGGTGTCGCGCCGCGTGTCGCGCGACGCCGAGGACGGCGGCGCCGGCCTGCAGCGGTCGATCCAGGGCATCGCCCGGATGCGCGACTCCATGGCGCAGTCCGCCGCCGTCATGCGCGAGATGGGCAAGCGCACCGGCGACATTACGACGATCGTCGACACCATCAATCTGATCGCGGAGCGCACCAACCTGCTCTCGCTGAACGCCTCGATCGAAGCCGCGCGCGCCGGCGACGCCGGGCGCGGGTTCGCCGTCGTCGCGGAAGAGATCCGCAATCTCGCCGACCGCTCGGCCAAGGCGACGTCCGACATCGCCGGGATCATCA
>JANOJK010000762.1:0-3314 GCA_031408165.1 Acidobacteriota bacterium
TGGGCGCCGGGGGAGCAGTCGCGTGCCTGAGGCGCCGCCGCCACCCAGGACTTCGCGGATCAACGTAGCGACGGAAGGGCGGTTCGCGAGGCGCCGCGGCGATGCTGGTGATATCGACGCGGTCGCTGCGGGCGGCCGCACCGCGCGCAAGTGCGGCGCCGTGACGATTCGATGATCGAGCCTTCGACATCAGCATCGCCGTCCGGAGCCGTCGCAGCCTCAGCCCGCCAGGAAGGATCCGCGGCAGCGATGGTCCGCTGAAGGTCTGCGCGGCTGGTGCGTCACCGCAGCCGAAGCAGACTGACGTCGAGACGGCCGTGGAGGTCGAGGACTCCGCGGCTGCCGGCGCGTTGGTGCAGACGGTCCACCTTCTGCGTCACGAGCTGTCAGAGGTGATGGCGCGACCTGCCGTCAATCGGACCCACGATTGACCTGGCCATCCGAAAATCCAGAAGAACAGGGGAGCGAGGGTGGTGCGCCCGGCAAGATTCGAACTTGCGACCTTTGGCTTCGGAGGCCAACGCTCTATCCAGCTGAGCTACGGGCGCGGGGCGGGGAGTTTGTGGTTCGTCAGTTTGGCGCGCCCGGAGGGATTTGAACCCCCGGCCTACGGGTTCGAAGCCCGGCGCTCTATCCAGCTGAGCTACGGGCGCGCGCGAAGAAACGAGTTTACCACTGCCTCAGCCACCTGTTTCGCGCGCCAGGGGACGCGGCGGGACCCTGGTCGTGCGTGGCCCGGTCGGCAGCGCGACGGTGAACGTCGATCCCTGCCCCAGACCGGCACTCACCGCGCAGATGTCACCCCCGTGCAGCTCGACCAGGTGCCGCGCCAGCGCGAGTCCGATGCCAAGGCCGGCGAATTCACGCGAGGCCCCGGTGTGCGCCTGCCAGAACCGCTGAAAGACGTACGGCAGATCTTCCGGCGCGATGCCGATCCCCGTGTCCTGCACGATCACCGCCGCGGAGTCCGCTTGCTGCTTCGCCCGCACCTTGATCTGCCCGCCTGATGGCGTGAACTTGATGGCGTTCGACAGCAGGTTCCAGAGCACCTGCTGCAGGCGATCCCGATCGGCCATCACGACCAGCCCCCGGTCGGGCGCCACGTCCAGGGCGATGCCCTTCGCCTCCGCCGCGGGGCGGATCGTGTCGACTGCCAGGAGGACGACCTCTTCGAGCGTGCACTGTTCCAGCGTGAGCCGGAGCTTTCCGGTCACGATCCGGGAGGTATCGAGGACGTCGTTGACGAGCAGCGCCAGCGCCTCCGCATTCCTCTCGAGGGCAGCCAGCGCACGGTCCCGCACGTCCGTCGTCATGCGCCGGTCTTCACGCCGCAGCATGCGGGCGTAACCGACGACGGTGTTCAGAGGTGTGCGCAGTTCGTGTGACAGCACCGCGAGGAACTCGTCCTTCAGCCGGCTCGCCTGCTCCACGATCGCGCGCTGCCGGCGCTGCTCGGTGATGTCGCGCGCGATCTTCGACGCGCCGACGACCTCCCCATCCGCGCCGCGGATCGGTGACACCGTCAGCGAGATGTCGATCAGATGGCCGTCCTTGTGCCGCCGGACGGTCTCGAAATGATCCACCGACAGCCCCGCGCGAATCCGCGTCAGGACCTCGACCTCCTCGTTCAGCCGTTCCGTGGGGATGACGAGGGTGATGGACTGCCCCACCGCCTCGGCCGCCGTGTAGCCGAACATGCGTTCGGCGGCGGCATTCCAGGACATGATCCGCCCGGTCAGATCCTTGCTGACGATCGCGTCGTCGGACGATGCGACGATGGCGGCAAGGCGTGCCTCGGCATCACTCCCGTTCGGCACCATTCAGGGATTCTAGACGACTTCCGGCGAACCGCGCGCAGAACCTCACTCGGATCGCGAACCGGGCTGGTGTGAGAGAGGCGTGCCGACACCGGCGCTGCGAGCAGCGGCGCGAGCGGCAGGACGGTGAGCGCAAGCCCGCCCGAAGCGAGGCGGTGGCGGAAGGCGTGCAGCAATGGTGGAGACCATTGTGACGCGATGTTTACGGCGCGCGCAAACCCTTACGGGCTTCGTAAGGGGCATGCCGTCCGGTTCCCAGAGTGACCGGATTATTCCGGCGTTTCTGGCGACATGCCGAGGCTTACGCGCGCCGGGCGTGACGGACTGCAGGACTCGTTCCCGACTTGCGTCGCGAGGTCAGTCTGCGTTTTGCCCATGGCGGAGGTCAGATTTACGTTGGGCGCATCGGGTGATCCGGTCACCTGGATCCAACAACGTCACCAGGATCCAAATCAATCACACACTCGACCCCACCGGCCTCACGCCGTGGTGGGCTCCGGACAGAAAGCGCTCCAGGTACGGAGCCGTCTTGCTGCCTCGCGCGCGCGAGACCGCCGCCGGGACGCCGGCGGCGACGACGCGGCCCCCCTCGTCGCCCGCGCCCGGGCCCATGTCGATCACCCAGTCGCTGCCGGCGACGACGCGCATGTCGTGCTCGACCACGATGACGGTGTTCCCCGCCTCCACAAGGCCGTCGAGTTGCGTCATCAGCTTCTCGACGTCGGCGGGATGCAGCCCCGTGGTGGGCTCGTCGAGGACATAGAGCGAGTGGCCGCGCTGCGCGCGCTGGAGTTCGGTCGCGAGCTTGATGCGCTGCGCCTCGCCACCCGAGAGCTCCGTCGCCGGCTGCCCGAGCCGGATGTACCCGAGGCCGACGTCGCGCAGCGCGGCGAGGGCACGGCGCACGTGCGGCTCGTCGGTGAAGAACTCCCACGCCGCGTCCACGGTGAGGCGGAGCACGTCGGCGATGCTCTTGCCGCGGCAGGTGATCTCGAGCGTTTTCGCGTTGAACCGCGTGCCGTGGCAGGCCGGGCACGGCGCATAGACGCTCGGCAGAAACAGCAGCTCCACCATCACGAAGCCTTCCCCCTCGCACGTCTCGCAGCGCCCCTTCGCCACGTTGAACGAGAACCGCCCGGCGTCGTAGCGCCGCGCGCGCGCCCCCTTCGTCGCGGCGAACAGCTTGCGCACGTGATCGAAGAGCCCGGTGTATGTCGCCAGGTTCGAACGCGGGGTGCGGCCGATCGGTTTCTGATCGACCGTCACGAGCCGCGCGACCGACTCCATGCCGCGCGCGATCCGCCCGCCCAGCGTGACGACGGCCGCGCGTTCGAGCTCGTCGACCTCCTCCTCCGTCGCCGTCTCGTGACCGAGTGCGCCCGCCACCAGTTCGACGAGCACCTGGCTCACGAGGCTCGACTTGCCCGATCCCGAGACGCCGGTGACAGTGGTGAAGACCCCGAGCGGGAACGCCACGTCGAGCGCCTGCAGGTTGTT
>JANOJK010000801.1:0-4089 GCA_031408165.1 Acidobacteriota bacterium
CCCGTCGTGAATGCGAACGAATGGCGGAAGCCGTTCTCCGCCTTGACCATGTACTTGGGAATCAGGCCCGGAGGCGTGTGGCAGTCGTTGCAGACCGCTACGGATCGATGCGAGCCCTTCAGCCAGCCGCCGTACTGCTCCTCCATGACGTGGCAGTTCGCACACGCGCGCGGATCGTTCGTCATGTACGCCCAGCCCCGGGCGTAGAGGAACGTATACGTGCCGATGGCGAGCGCCACGCCGAGCGTGGACGCCGAGACGACCGGCCAGAGCCGGAACATCGGTGCGCTATCCGGCCTTCTCGATGTGGACGAGATAGGCCTCGACCATCAGGAGGTTCTTTTCGCCCGACATGCGGATGACGTTCAGCAGGCGGTCCATCTTCACGACCTCCTCGAGCTGTTCGTCGATGAACCACTGCAGGAAGCCCTGGCCGAGGTAGTCGTTGTCCTTGGCCGCCCGATCCATGAGCGCCTTGATCTGCCGCGTGACCTCCTGCTCCCACCCGAGCGCCGCCTTCACCGCGGCTTCCGCGGAGGCGAATGTCGGTGTCGGCGCCGCAATCGCGGGGATGCGCAGCTCCCCCTTGGTGTCGAGGAGATATTTGACGAACTTCATCGCGTGCTCACGTTCTTCCTCGGCCTGCTCGAAGAAGAGCTTCGCGAGCATCCCCAGATGAGTCTGCTGGAAGTGCGCGGCGATGCTGACGTACTGCATGCTGGCGCCCAGTTCATTGCCGATTTGTTCGTTGAAGGCTTTCGCCAGGTCTGCACTGATCATCACCGGATGATTATATGCGCGCGAAGGGGATCGCACGCGCCGCCGGCGGCCAGGTGGTATTTCGCGTGCCGCCAGGCGCTGAATGGATGACCCAGTGACCCGTCGGAGTGGGGACCCTGGAGGCCTCAGGTCAGCATCACGGCGTCGCAGCAGACCGCGCAGGCGCGCTGGATGACCGAGAACCCGGTCAATTCCACCTCCGTCGCCACGTATTCCTCCCGCGGCGGCTCGTGCCGCAGGAGATCGGTGCTCAAGTACTTCTTGTTGGAGTCGGGAAAGACGGTCGCCACAACGGCGTCGTCTCCCATCCGGTTCTGCAGCGCGATGGCGCCCGCCATGTTCGCGCCCGACGAGATGCCGACGCCCAGGCCCAGCTCGCGCGCGAGCTTCTGGGCCATCAGGATCGCGTCCCCGTCGTGGACGGCGAAGATTTCGTTCAGTTCCGCCAGGTGCACGACGGCCGGGATGAACTCGTCCGAGATGCCCTGGATGCGGTGGTGCCCGCACTTGTACCCGGTGGACAGCGTCGGCGACTCCGCGGGCTCGATGGGATGGACGCGGATGCGCGAGTCGTGGCGCCGGAGCGCCCGCCCGACGCCCATCACCGTGCCGCCGGTGCCCACGCCCGCGATGAACGCATCGAGGCGGACGCCGCCCGCCGCGAGCTGCTCCAGGATCTCCGGCCCGGTGCTCGCTTCGTGCGCGATCGGGTTGGCTTCGTTCGAGAACTGCAACGGCAGGAAGACGTGCGGATCTTCGGCGGCGAGCGACTCCGCGCGCTCGATGCAGCCCAGGAACCCGCCGTCCTCGCGGCTCACTGTGACGACGTGGGCACCGAAGCTCGCGATGAGATCCCCGCGCTCGCGGCTCATCCAGTCGGGCATGAAGATCGTGACGGGATGGCCAAACGCCCGGCCGATGGCCGCGATGGAGATTCCGGTGTTGCCGCTGGTCGCTTCGACGATCGTGTCCCCCGGTTCGAGCCGGCCGTCGCGGGTCGCCTCGTCGAGGATGTGCAGCGCCATCCGGTCCTTGATGCTGCCGGTGAGGTTCATGTTCTCCGATTTGGCATACACCGTTCGCGGATGGCCCCGCCACTCGTAGTGAACCGCCAGCAGCGGCGTATTCCCGACCAGCCGGCGCAGCCCGTGCAGTCTCGGTTTCGGCGCCACGTGTCCTCCTAGTTGACGGTGGCTGCGGCGACGACCTGCGACCACCGCAGAAGGACCGGCTTCGCGCCGCCGGCGGCTTCGGCGTCAGTGCGGTAACGGAACGCCAGGTAGTCCGCTTCCGGGCGTTGTCCGTCCGGCGGCGTCACGGTCGTGGGGACGAACCAGGCGTCATCGGCCGGCAGCATGCGGCCGGTCCGGTTGTCGGTGACGAACACCGCGGCCACCGCCTGGTCCGGGTGGGCCTTCAAATACTTCGCGAGACAGCCCGCCGTGCGGAACGGCCGCGGCGTCTTCAGCTGGTCGATCACTTCGGCCGCAAGCTGAGGATTCCCGATGACCCGGTTGCAGTTCACGCACCGATCGCCGACCTGAACGGGCGCGGGTTGAATCGACGCACAGGCGGTGAGGGCGGCGACGAGGACGACGGCGTAGATGGCATAGATGGCTTTCATAGAACCTCCTGGTTACTCCAACTCAATCCAGATAGAACGCGCGACCAGCCGCTCGATGGCGAGCTCGGTCTGATCGCAGGCGAATACGATGCCCGGAAACGTCTGCAGCACGACGATGGACGCGCCCCGGCTGACACCCATCGCGGCCAGGCGCTCGGCGCGCGGCGTGAGGTCCCTCGTGACCCGGGCCACGCGCCCGCGGGCGCCCGCGCGAAGCGCCGACAGCGGCTGCAGGACCGGTTCAGAAGGCGACATGCAGGATCCTCAGGACGGCGTTCAGCGCGGCGCCGGTACCGACCGCCATCACGGTGACGAAGGCCAGAATCGCGAATCCGATCCGCGGACCGCGCTCCTTCACGATCATCAGGAAGTTCGCGATACAGGGCACGAACAGGGTCATCACGGTCAGCGCCACGACCGCCTGCACGTTGGTGAGTGCGCCGTCGCGCGCCATCATGAAGAGCCCCGCCGCGCCGTAATCGCGCCGGAGGAACCCCATGACGAACACTTCGGCGGCCTTCGGCGGGAGCCCGAGCAGCCCGCTGACGAGGGGGCGCGACGCGTTGGCGATCCACGTGAGCCCGCCCACGCGGTCGAGCGCGAACAGCAGGACCGTGCCGACCAGGAAGAGCGGGACCGCTTCCCCGAGGTACCAGCGGATGCGCAGTCCGGTCTTCGTGAGGAGGTTGCCAAGACGAGGCATCCGCATCGGCGGCAGCTCCATGATGAAGTCGGATCGATCGCCCGGCAGCACGCACGCGGCGAGGAAACCGACGAGCACCATCTGCGTCAGCACCACCCCGAAGAGCGTCAGCAGGGCCCAGAACGAGATGCCGCCCAGGATCCCCATGATCGTGGCGAGCTGCGCGGAGCACGGCACGCCGAGCGCCAGCAGGAGAATGGCAATCAGCCGCTCCTTCGGCGTCGCGAGGATCCGCGTCGTCATCGTCGCCATCGTGTCGCAGCCGAGCCCGAGCACCATCGGCAGCACGGCCCGGCCGTTCAGCCCCATGGAGCGGAAGACGCGATCGCTGAAGATGGCGAGCCGCGGAATGTAGCCGCTGTCCTCGAGGAAGCCGAAGATCAGGAAGAAGGTCGCGACGACCGGCAGGACGATCGCGATCGCGTAGGTCAGGCCCATCGTGACGAGGCCGTAGTCGCCGACGAGGAAGTCGCGGACGAGCGGCAGCGGGATGTAAGCCGCCGCGGCGGTCGCCCAGGGATTCACGTAGGTGCCAAACAGCCCGTCCTCCAGGAGCTCGACGAGCGTCTGGGCGCCGAGGACGCCGACGAAGAGGTAGGTCGCATACAGCACCATGAGCAGGATCGGCACCCCGGTGAGGGGCTGGCGCACCGCGCGGCCGAGCCACTCCTGGAACCGGCCGAGCGACAGCGCGCCAATCGTGCGGAAGCGGCGGGACAACTCGTCCGCCCAATCCAGGTGGGAGACGCCTGCGGCGCCCGCCCCCCGCACCCGGCCCGCCAGTGTCAGCGCCTGGCGCAGTTCCGCGAGTCCGCGTCCCTCGGGCGCCACGGCTTCGATCACCGGGATCCCGAGC
Organism: Acidobacteriota bacterium; assembly: GCA_031408165.1. GTDB lineage: Bacteria > Acidobacteriota > Vicinamibacteria > Vicinamibacterales > 2-12-FULL-66-21 > JAICSD01. The sequence goes on from JANOJK010000801.1 coordinate 3,964, forward strand.
TCCGCCGACAGCCCGGCGGCGTCGATGTCGACGCCGCGCGCGTGCGCCTCGTCGATCATGTTCAGGACGAGGATGGTCGGCAGCCGGAATTCCGCGATCTGCGAGGTCAGCATCAGCGCGCGCCGC
>JANOJK010000809.1:0-2589 GCA_031408165.1 Acidobacteriota bacterium
ACCACTTCCGCGGCCAGCGTCCCGACAATCGTGACGTTGACGTCGTCCCGTTTCAACTGGCGCGTCGACACCGCGAACAGCTGATCGCCGTCGCCCGTCGTGTGGTACGGCCTGATGGCGCGCGCCGCCCCGCAGTTGGCCATCATCGCGACCTTGGTCATCTGGGTCTTCGTCAGCGCGACGTTGGTGGCGACGACCACGAGGGTCGTGCTCCGCAGGACCGGATCGTGAATCACCTCGTCACCGGCTCTCGCCGTGCCGATCGTCCGCTTCATCACCTCGACGATGTCGGCGAACCCCTTGCCTTCGAGACGTCGGGCGCCCGCGACAATCTGACCTTTCCGCCAGTCGAGCACGTCGCCGGCGGCATTCACCACGGCGAGCGCGCCGATGATCACGTCGCCGGCGCGGAGACTGGCGGTGCCGAGGCCGCCCTTCATGCCGCCTGCGGTGTGAAGGCGCAGCATCCGTCCGACGGTGGCGCCGGCGCCGGCGCCCACGTTACCTTCCGCCACGGGGCCGGTCGTCGCGGCCTCGCACGCTTTGTACGCCGCCTGCGGATCGGGACGGATGGTCGGATCGCCGAGCGCGAGGTCGTCGATGACGGCGCCGGGAACGACGGGAACCCGCAGACTCCCACCCCAATCGAATCCGCGCTTCTGATCTTCGAGATAGCGGATCATCCCTGCGTGAGCGCCGAGACCGAACATGCCGCCGCCCGTCAGAAACAGGCCGTGAACGGTTTCGACCGGGCTGATCGGCTGCAGCAGCACGACGCCCGTCTCGCCCGGCGCCGACCCGTCGTAGTCGACGCCGACGGTCGCCTCCGGATCGAACAGGATCGCGGTGCAGCCGGTCGGACGCCGCGTGTCCGTCCAGTGGCCCACGCGTAGCCCGGGCACGTCGGTGAGCGACCCGATGGCGGCGGGCCGGGAGGCGGACTGGGCGTGCAGAACGCCGCGAAGGCATGCGGCGCCCGCGATCGTGGAAGCGAAGGCGCGTCGGGTGAGCTTCATCGGCCGAGTATAGCGGCGGCCCCGGCGGGAGACAGGGGCGTGAGCCATTTTCACATCGCCTATCGGCCTCTTTAGCGCCGGCCTCACCCCCCTGAGCTCAGCGGCCGGTCCAGGGGCTGACGCTCGGTTGCAGTGAGCGTCTACACTGGGAGCATGCAGCTTCACGTCGCGCGCCTGTGTCTCGACTGTCAGGATGTTCACGACGCGCCAGCGTGCCCGAAGTGTTCGTCGGGGTCTTTCGCGCTGCTCAGCAAATGGGTGCCGGCCTCCGAGCGGCGGGCGCGTCCACGGGGAGCCGGGACAGATGCCGTGGACACGTATCGTCAGCTCTTGACGCCGGAGGTGGCGGACCACGCGTCACGCCGATGGTTGAAGCGGGGTGCGCTGGTGGCGGTCGTCAGCGCCGGTGGTTGGCTGTGGCGGCGGAAGTTCCGGCCTCAATGAACAGATCAGTTCGCCCTGTCCCGGTGGCACGGGTGAGCCGGTTCCCCTGGGCAATTCTGAAGGACAGCGTTCAGTTTTGCGACACCGGTGCGGCTGGGCGGACCCTTTTATCCGGCCAATTCAGGCGACTCGGGTGGCGCCCCACTTGCTCCAGTTCGATCATGTCCCCCAACAACCGCGTCCTCATTGTCGAGGACGATCCAAACGCGCTTAGTGGGTATGTCGAGTTTCTGACAGAGGCAGGGTTCGAACCGACCGGATCTCCTAACGGGGCCGACGCGCTGCCGATCGCGCTGGGCAACCCGCCGGCTGCGGTGGTGACGGATATCACGCTCCCGGGTATGAACGGGTTCGAGCTCGCGGCGGCGCTCCGCGGAGACGCGCGGACGTGCGACATTCCGATTATCGGGCTGACGGCACATTGGACCGCCGAGGTCCACGCGCACGCACGTACCGTCACGATGCAGGTGATCCTGGCGAAGCCGTGCATCCCGGCGCACCTCGTTGCGGAGCTCAACCGCGTGCTCGGCCGCGCCAACACCTTCGATGATGAGCCCGCTACGCGCGCGAACCGGCTGGCGTTGGATGCCGGCCTGCACGAGGAGCCGACGATCTTCCGCACGCATCCAGCCTGAAGACCCGGTGGCCTGTCCTCGCGGATCGCCTACCCCGCCGATTTCGCCGTCGGGTCGGCAGACCCCCGCGCGATTGGCCCGCTCGAGCCGTTGCGCCTTCGTTCCCTCGAACTGATTCTGGACGGTCGGTGCGGCCCCGCTTTCGACATCGTGTGGATCAGAGACAGGTGCGGTCTTTCCTGCTCGTCAGTCGTCTCATCGATACGCGTGCCGACCTTCCAGACGAGCCCCGATAGATCCATGATCCATACGGTGCGGTCGCGCCGGGACGGACCCGACAGGGCCATCACAATCCTGGCTCCTGCCGCAACGGCGCGGTCCACGGTGTCGTCGACGTCCTCGACATACACGTTGAGCACCACCGGGGGACTGTCATCAGAACCCCGGCGCACGGCTGGTGTTTCCGGCCACTCGCTCTCAGTCCTCAGCCTCGCCGGTCCAATCGTGACGAGCGCATTGCGCTGTGCCATCATTCTTCCTCTCTTGCCCATGAG
>JANOJK010000818.1:0-2013 GCA_031408165.1 Acidobacteriota bacterium
GTGACGTCGCGTTGACATATGCGATGTACCTTCTACGTCCAATCAGTTTCACCGGGTCGTTAGTTGAGAACCCTTATCTGGCATCTGTCGGATTCGTTTTTGAATCGTTGGTCGCTCGATTGCGATCGCTACCGGCATTGCAGTTCAGTCGCCAAGGTACTTTGGTCGATTTCGGATGGCGATTCGATTCGTCCTCGGCCCCGTCGCGATACAGCGTGTACACCGTGGACCCGTCGGTGACGATCGACGAGAACCCGTCGCCGAGCGGACGCTCCCAGATCCGCCGCGGCCCGCCGGGGGGCCATGACGTCGCCAGATCGGCCGGAGCCGTGACGAAGTTCCGGTTCGGTCCGCCCCACTGCAGCCACGCCGTTGACGCGGCGGGTGGCGCGCCGGCAAGCGCGAGGAGCGCCGCCGCCGCGCCGCCGATGAGCGTTCTCACTGGCCGCCGCCGGCCCCAGGCGTGAACAAGGCGGCATCGAGCGGGACATTGATCGCGATCGCGTCGATCGTCCGGGTCAGGAAGGCGTCCGGGGCGCCGTTGAAGAGCGCGCGCTCGGAGAAGGGCAGCCGCAGGCCGCCGACCTCGCGATAATCGCCCAGCACCAGGACGAAGTCGCCGATCTCGCTGTCCGGGCCCCGGCCGGCGAACGCCACGCTGTGGACGAGCCCGGTCCCCTTGGCGATTGCGAGCGTGACGTCGACGGCGCCGTTGCGCACGCGGACGCGGTCCACCAGCACGCCGTCGAGTGTGGCGGCCCCGACCGCCGCCGCCTGGAACCCGGCGTCGTGCCGCGCACGCAGCAACGGCACGAGCTGGCGGCCGTAGTCACGCTCCGTGCCCGCGCGCCCTTCGTCGGCCTGCGGGTACACGCGCCCCTGTCCGATGAACCAGCCGCCGGCCGGGGTCACGAGGTTGGCCGTCGTCATGACGCGGTCCTGCACCGTCAGCGTCCGCTCCGCGCGCACGCCACCGGGGAACTTCCACATCGTCTTCAGCGTGACCGGCACGTCGCCGGCCGGGCGCCTCTGCACCTGGGACGCCGACTCGACATACGTCGTGACGGCGTCGAGGGTGCCGGCGCCGCCGATGGCCTTCACGGCGCCTTCGACCAGGGCGCGGCCCTGCGCGAGCTCCGCGGCGGCGGTGGGCATCGGCGCGGCAGGCTTCGGCAGGAATTTCGCCGGCGCCGCCATGAACTTCTTGCGGCAGTCGTCCGTGCCGAAGACGTAGATCCTGCCGTCGACGACGGCGTAATCGGCGGGATTGCCGGAGGCGCCGCCGCCCATCTTCGCGCACATGCCCCCAAACTGGATCTCGTACTTGTCCGGCGACTTTTCAAACGCCGCCTTGCTCTCCGGCGTCGCGAACAGGTACTGAAACCTGTCGCGTACCACCGTGAGATCCGGCTTGCCGGAAACCTCCTTACCCTGCGTCAGCAGGATGACCGGATCGATGCCGTCGAGGGCTTCCCGCGCGGGCTTCGCGGTGCCGGTCTGGGCCTGCGCGGAACGCGCAACGAGGAGCACGACGAACAGGACGCGCAGCACTGGCATGGTCAATCCCTCACTTCAGAATGTCGCGCCAACGCCCCCATGGGGCCGGCACGTCGTATTGTAGACCGTCGACACGAACATTGTCGACCGTCTACAAGAGGCCTGCCAGCCCTTCCCTCTCGCGGATGGCGGGAGTTTGGGGCTTTTCAGGAAGTGAGGTACGCCCGGACTGTCCGGAAGCGGAATCGAGGTGTCCGGCTGCGGGGAGTTTCCCCGTTCCTCCGTGTGAGGCCTGTGCCGTTCCCTCCGTACACTCCGCGCCTCCGTCTCCGCGCCTCCGTCTACCAACCCTCCCGTCTCCGACCCCTCCCGTCTGAGGCGCCATGAGATACAGTCTTGGGGATTGACCGCCGTCGTGGGAGGCAGAGATGAACAAGAGAGTGACGATCGCGCTGCTCGTGATGGTGATGGCCGGCTGGCTGAGCGGATGCGGTGGCGAGAAGCAGAGCGCGCCGG
>JANOJK010000918.1:0-2610 GCA_031408165.1 Acidobacteriota bacterium
GTTGTAGCGATGCGGCTGCGGCGCCTGCTGTCCACTCTGCGGCTTCGACTGCGATCGGTGTTCCGCCGCGCGCGCGTCGAACAGGAGCTCGACGACGAGATCCGTGACCACATCGACCGGCGGGTGGCGGCGGATGTCGCCCGCGGCGCGGCGCCCGAGCAGGCGCGCCAGGCGGCGCTGCGTGCCTTCGGCGGCATCGATCAGGCGAAGGAAGCGTGCCGGGACGTGCGACGCGTGAACCTGATCGAACACACGCTTCAGGACCTTCGCTCCGCGGCCCGTCACTTCGCGCGCGCGCCGATGGCCACCGCGACGATGATCGGGATCTTCGCGCTCGGCATCGGCTTCAGCACCGCACTGTCCCTGTTCGTCCGGTCGTTCGTCAGCGGTCCGGTTCCGGGCATCCCGCGGCAGGAGTCGCTCGTCCGGATCCGCGGCATCGATCGCGCCCGACCGGGTGCTGCCATCGGCCGCGAATTCTCGTATCCCGAGTATCGGGAGTACGCGGCGCAGCGGACGCTGTTCAGCGGCGTCGCCGCGTGGACGTCGTCCGATATCGTCTTCGACGTCGGCACGAGCGAAGCGAACCTGCAGAGCGGCGCCGCGACCTACGTGACCGGCAACTATTGCCAGGTGCTGGGTCTTCGCCCGGCACTCGGCGTGGGCCTCCCGATCGACGCACACGACGCCGCCGCCGCGCCGCCGCCCGTCGCCATGATCAGCCACGCGCTGTGGGAGAGACACTTCGAGCGCTCGCCGGACGTGATCGGCCGCGCGATGAAGGTGAACGGCGTCACGGTCACGATCGTCGGCGTCGCCCCGCGACGATTCGCCGGCGCGCGGACGGGCGGGTCGCAGATGCGTGTCTGGCTGCCGCTCAGCATGCGTCCGCAGGTGCAGCGCACGACCTCGACGCTCACCAGTTACGACGACGCCCGCTTTGGCCTCGCGGCGCGCCTGCAGCCCGGCGTCCGCGCCGATCAGACGGGACCGATCGTCCAGGCGATCGCCGAACGGGCGGAGCAACAGATGACGAGGGCCACGGTTGCGGCCACCGACGTCGTCCCGCTGATCGCCAGCAACTACTTTCCGCCGTCGGGCGCCTATGAGGCGCCCTCGGCCGGCCCCGTGATCGCCCTGATCTTTCCGGGGCTCGTCCTCCTCATCACGTGCACCAATGTCAGCGCGCTGCTCGCCGGTCTCGGCGTCGCGCGGCGGCGCGAGATCGCCGTGCGGCTCGCCCTGGGCGCGGGCCGGCGCCGCGTCGTTCGCCAACTCGTGACCGAGACCGTGGTGCTGGCGATGGCCGCCGGTGCGCTGGGGCTGTTCGTGATCTGGCTGCTCCTGCGTCTCTTCGATGCCAGCATTCCGGACCTCGCGATCGAGATCGACTGGCGCAGCATCGCGTTCGCGTTCGGCCTGGCTCTCGTCGCCGGCATGCTGTTCGGATTGTCGCCGGCACTGCACGCCACGCGCCTGGCGTTGCAGGAGGCGCTGAAGGATTCCGCCGGCGTCGTGGTCGCACGACGCCTGCGGCTCCAATCCGGGCTGGTGGTCGCGCAGATCGCCTTCACGCAGCCCGCGCTGCTGAGCATGGGCGCATTGCTGCTGGAGATGCGCTCGGACCTGCGGCAATTGCGGGCGCAGCCCTACGCCGACCGCCTCCTCGAACTGCGCTTCAACGTCAACCCGCGCTACGGCGCGCTCGACGAGGACCGCGAGCGAACGCTCGTCCGCCTGGAGGAGCGACTCGCGACCGTGCCGGGCGTCGCAGGCGTCGTGCGGCAGGAGCACCGCGATTCGCTTGACGTAGAGGTCCATCCTGCCGACACCGTGGCCGGGCTGGAGCTGGCGTCTCCGCAGCAGGTGGACGCGATCGCAGCGCCGGCCGGCTACTTCCCGCTCATGGGCATCTCGTTCGTACGCGGCCGCGACTTCGACGCCGCCGAGCTCAGCCCCGCGCGCGGCCAGCGCGCTGGAAACAACGACGGCGCCATCGTCATCGGCAGCGGCCTGGCACGACGGCTGTGGGGCGGCGCCGATGCGGTCGGCCGGCGGCTCGTCTCGGTGGGTCCCACTCTGGGCGGCATCGTGACGTTCACCGTCGTCGGCGTCGTGGACGATGCGACGACCGGCGAGCGAGACCGGGAGCGGCGCCTCCCCCCTCTCCCGGGCATCCGTGACGTCGTGCGAATCTACAAGCCGCGCGTGCACATGACCGGTCACCTGCTCATCCGCACGCACGGTCCTGCCGAACACCTGCTGCCCACGATTCGCGCGGCGGCGGCCGACGCAGCACCGGTGCTGCCGATCGTTGCCGCGCGAACGCTCGCGGCCGCCGAAGCGTCGGACCGGCGTTCCGTGGTCACCGCCATCTCTGCCGCTGGTGGAGCCGGCGCGCTCGCGCTCCTGCTCTCTGCCATCGGCCTCTACGCCGTGGTCGCGTTCGCGGTGGGGCAGCGCGTCCGTGAGATCGGCATTCGCACGGCGCTCGGAGCCGAGAGTCATCAGGTCGTCAGGCTGTTCGTGGGACGTGGTCTGCGCCTGTGTCTCGTCGGCCTGGTCCTCGGGCTGGCGCTCGGGATCGGTGGCGCGCGCGTGATCGCCGCG
>JANOJK010000941.1:0-5761 GCA_031408165.1 Acidobacteriota bacterium
ATGTTCGGCGAGATGTCTGAGCCTTTCCGTGCTGCATGCCGCAATTATCCAGTACTGACCTTCACGTCGGTACGCTGCGGGCCCACCTGGTGCGGGACTCCAGCTGCCGGCGGGCAACCTGAGAGCGAGCGCCCGTCGCACGTCGGTTTCGCTGCTCCAGGTCCCTGCGATGCGGCGTCCCAGGACTACGTCGGCAATTGCCGTGACCGCGCCCCCGTAGGCGTCGGCGCCGGCTCGAACGCATTGTTGGAAGCCATCGAGCCCCAACCTGACCCGCGCGTCGACGAGCCAATCGATGTCGAGAAGCCGTTCGCGATGCGGAAGATCCATGGATCCTTTCGTTCGGACGAACGTTACAGGCGTGGCATGGGGCTGCCTTCCGGGCAGCAACGAAGGGGAACACTGTCCTCCCGCGTTCCGAACCAGCAGCGGCGGCCGAACAACGTGAATGACTCCATGGCGAGCCGTTGGGGATCGGCCTGTTGCGTCCAGATTAGTCCCATTAGCCTTGAAGGCGTTGTACGCGAGAACGCATGGCTGCAACAGGAACAGTGTCGGGTGCGGCGCGAACCAGCATCGACAGCGCCGTCGCTATCTGAAGCGTGACGATCAGGTCGGTGTGCGGGCCTGCCCGATCGGCGGCAGATAGAACCTGCGCCGGCCTCCAGATACTGGAGACCGGCGCCAGCAGACGACTCAGAACCGGAAGCGGATCTGCAGCTGCACCTGCCGCGGAGTCTGGTAGGCGTTCGCGACCCCGAAGCCGGCGCCGCGCGGCAGCGATCGCGACGCCACCAGGTTGCCGCTCGCGTCGTAGGGGAGGTTGGTCGCCGTGACCGGATCGCTGGGATTGTTGAAGGAGATGGTGTTGTTGCGCCCGGTGATCCGGTCCTCGTTGAAGACGTTGAAGACATCCGCGCGCAGCTGGATCACACGCGCGCCGCCCAGGGCGATGTTGCGCTGAAGCGACAGGTCGAGCGCGCTCTGGAAGCATCCCTTCAGGTAGTTGTTCCCGGATTCGAGGCCGAGGCTTCCGACGAGGGGCCCCTGGAACGCCGCCGCGCTGAACTGCCGGTAGGGGTCGCTGCTGCAGCCGTCGCCGGTGTCGCCGGCGATGCGGATCCGGCCGCCGTAGTCGGGCGATCCGGTCAGGTTCACGTTGCCACCACCGTTGTTGTAGCTATAGCCGATCGCGTAGGCGCTGCCCGTCGCGGCCGTCCAGATCCCGGCCACCTGCCAGCCATTCGCGAGTGCGCCGATGGTCTTCAGCGCCGGCGTCGAGCCGTGCAGGTCCGGCAGGTCCCACACGAAGTTCGCCTTGATGATGTGAGCCTGCGGATTGTTGTTCCCGAGCAGCCTGTCGGCCTCGGCCTGGTCCGCCCTGACCGAGAACGACCCGTCGGCGGCGTGCTGCAGCCGGGGGGTTGTCGTCTGCCGGTCGTAGAGCCCGATCGTGTCATTGAACCCGAACGACAGCCCGTTCCTGAACCGCCGCTGGAGCGACAGCTGCACCGAGTGGTAGGTGCGATTCAACCAGCCGGCCGTCTGGGTGATCGAGCTGTAGCCCTGGAACGGCCGCATCAGGTCACTGACCACCGCCGTTGCGCCGGGGGTGGTGTTGGCGGCCAGCGACGCGTCCTGGTTCGCGGGCAGGAACGCCGTCCCGAAGTCGATGCGGTTGATGTCGTAGTTCTGAAGGATGTGGTACTGATGCTGGCCGACATACGACACGTCGAGGGCCATCGCCCACGGCAGCGTCATCTGAACGCCGCCGTTCCATTGAACGGACGAGGGCAGGTTGCTGTCGTACTCGAACACGTTCAACGCGGGCGGGGACTGGGTGGTCAGGCCGGCGGAGCCGAGCGTCTGCAGCTGCCCGTAGCGGACGGTGACATTCGTGAGGTTGGGCGGATTGAGGACCTGGGCGAACACCGAGTTGCCGCTCGGCCGATCGAAGAACAGACCGGCGCCGCCTCTGAGCACGACCTGCTGCTCGCCGGTGAGGTCGTAGGCCATGCCGAAGCGGGGCGCCGGGGCAATAACCGGCCAGTTGAAGGCGGTCTTGGTAATCCCCTGACCCGCCGCGAAGATTCCGTTGATCGCGTTCCCGGTGTTCGGGACCAGCGCGCCGATCGCGATCGTCGAGCCGGGTCCGAGCAGCTGCCCGGTGGCCGGGTTCATCGCCTGCCGGTTGGTGCCGCCGCACGGGTAGACGCCGTTGACACAGCCCGCCACGTAGAGCAGTGGCGCCGAGCCGCGGGAGTATTCATCCGGCAGGAAGTTCGACGCCTGGCCGGTCGTTTCGTACTGCGGCTGCTGGTGGACAAACCGCATGCCGTAGTCGAGCGTGAGCCGGCTGTTGACCTTCCAGTTGTCCTGGATGTAGGCCTCGTCGTTCGTGTAGTAGTACTGCCCCTCGACGAACCGTGACGCCTGATTATAGGAGCTGAACACGCCGAGGGCCGCGTTGGCGTAGCCATAGCCGGAGTCGAGCGGGTTGTTCGCGTCGTTGCCGAAGTTCAGTGTGCCGAACGGGTTGCCCTGATTTTGCCGCTTGTCCGCGGACTGCTTGTAATACCCGGCCTTGATGGTGTGACGGCCCCAGACCTTGGTGACGCTGACGGCGAGATCCCTGACCGCCGAGTAGTCGGCGAAGCCGGGATAGACGTGGCTCGGAGGCGTGTTGGCGTTATTCGCGACCCGGCCGCCCCACTGGAACGCCGGCGCCAGGAACAGGCGGGTGCCGTCGAAGTTCGCCGGGCCGACCTCGGTGAGGGCGTCGTAGTTGTAGAAGCTCGGATCGATGACGTTCGCGTTGGGGAACAGGCGCGGCAGGCCGATCAACCCGTTGGTGGCCTGGTCGGCGATCGGATTCACGGGAAAACCCTGCGGCGCAGAAGTTGACCCCGGCACCGTTGAGACCGCAGCCCGCCTGCCGATGCGAGGCGCGCCCGAAGTTGCCTTCGATGAAGGTCGTCGAGTTGAGCGTGTAGTTGACCGTGGCCGACCAGAGCGGCACGACCGGGTCGTTCATCTGCGTGTCGTTGAATCCTGGAAGCGAACCGAGAATGGGCTTCTTGGGCTGCCCCCACGCGGCGTACTTGAATGTCCCTCTCAGCGACGTGAGCGGCTGGTAGTCGACGCGCACGACCGGTTGCCAGGATGTCAGGCTCTGCTCCGGCCGCGTCAGTTCGTAGTTGTAGACCTGCCCCGCAGGAACGTTGGGCAGCGGGTAAAGCCTGAGGATGTTCTGCCCGGTCGGATAAAGACGATTCGCGGGGATCCGGCCCAGCACGCCGCCGTCGGCGAAGCAGCCGGCCTGGCTGGTTGCCGAGCACGCCGCCGAGGACAACGGATCCTTGATGAACGGAAAGAGATTGCCGTTATTGTCGACCGTCTGCGAGAAGTCCCCTTGCCGCTCGAGCGCGGTTGGCACCCGGAAGCGGACCACGTTGTTGCCGGTGGTCCGCGGCTGGAACTCCTGGGCGTAGAAGAAGAACAGCTTGTTGTTGCCGCCCGGCTTCCCGATCGGACCGCCGATCGAGAAACCCCAGTCCCGCTCCCTCAGCGTCGTCTTCGGATCGCCGTTGAGGATGTTGGTCCGGCTGTTGGCGTACCAGTCCGAGTTGCGTTCGACGTCGTAGAGCGAGCCGCGATACTGATTGGTGCCGCTCTTGGTGACCGCGGTCACCTGCAGGCCGCTCGACCGCCCGTACTCGGCCTGATAACTCGACGTGAGTACCTTGACCTCGGAGATCGACTCGACGTTGACGGCGATCATCAAACGGTTGCTGCCCGGCTCCATCGTCGACACGCCGTCCATCATGAAGTTGTTGGAGCCGCCGCCGGTTGAGGCAGAATCGCCGGCGCGGTTGCCGTTGACGACGCCCGGCGTCAGATTGATCAGATCGGCGAAGTTGCGGGTGGCGATGGGCAGGTTGGTGACGTCCGCGGTCGTGACGCTGAACGAGCGTTCCCCGCTGCTCGACTGAACGCGCGGCGCTTCACCCTTGACCACCACCGTCTCGGCCGCGCCGCCCACCTCGACCGTCATCGTCCCGATCGCCAAGCGGGCCCCCGGGCTGACCGCGATGCCGGATCGCTGCAGCGTCTTGAAGGACTCCAACGTCACCTCGATCGTGTAGGTGTCGGCTGCCGCGTTCGGGAAGACGAAATCGCCGCTCTCGTTGGTCACGACCGGCGCGGAGCGCGTTCCGCGCGCCTCGCTGATCAGCGTCACCGTGGCGCCCGGAATCACGCCCCCCTGGGCATCCTTGACGGTGCCGAGCACCGTGCCGGTGTTTATCTGCGCCGACACGCTGCCGGCCAGCATTCCGATCACGAGGGCCAGGCAGGCGCCTCGTACGCACAACTTACTTCTCATGCACGCCTCCCAATCTGTTGCACATGCGCGGACGATCAAGGGCCTTCGGGCCGGAGCGGACGCGGTCCGCCGTGGGCGCCTGGGCGCCAGTCAGTGAGCCTTTCACGACGAGGACGGACATCGACAACTCGCGGCCGCTTGACAAGGGCCTGACGACGAGGGCGGCGATCAGCGCGGCTGGCTGGAGAGCGCGCCACCAGCCCCGGCTCGCTGCGGCCCGGGGGGTCAGCTAACAGGAACGATACATGGAAAAGAACGATCAAGATCAAATTGTCTGGGCGGAGCACCACAGAATCGAGGCGCCATAGCCTTTCCAAGACAAGCCGGCTCGAGGCAACTCTGTCAGGCTCGGACTGTCGAGGTGGAGTTGCCGGCGCGGCAGGGCTTCGCGCCGAGTCGCGACCGGCGCCACGGGTCCTTCCGGGTGCGCTACTCCGCGCGCAGGGCCGCGGCCGGATCGATGCGCGCGGCGCTCCGCGCGGGCAGATAGGCGGCCAACAGGGACACCACGCCAAGCAGCAGCGCCACGGCGCCGAACGTCAGGGTGTCTTCCGGCGGGACGCCGAACAGCATCGACTCAACCGACCGTCGCAGGGTCCAGGCGGCGAGCACGCCGATACCGAGTCCTGCCAGCGCAACCCAGGCGCCTTCGCTCGCGACGAGCACGACGACGTCGCGGGTCTGCGCGCCGAGCGCGACGCGGACGCCGATCTCGCGAGTGCGCTGTGTCACCGCGAAGGCCACCAGCGTGGCGATTCCGACCGCGGCGAACGTCAAGGCGATCGCCGCGAACGCTGAAACGACGATGCTGCTGAACCGCCACGGCGCGAATGCCCGGCCGACGACCTCCTCCATCGTCGAGATTCCGTCAACCCGCGCCCCGGGATCGAGCACCGCGACCGCGCTCCTGAGCGCCGGGACCGCCGCGAGCGGATCGCCCGACAGGCGCACCATGAAGTGCTGGGCCTGATTCGGCGCCTGGCGGTACGGCAGGTACAAGTCGAACCGCGGCGTTTCGACTTCACGATACCTGGCGTCTTCGACCACGCCGACGACCGTCTGCCACCCGGGCTTCTTCCCATCTTCCGGCGCGCCGTATGCGAGCATGCGGCGGCCCGTCGGATTCTGCCCCGGCCACAGCCGCGCGGCCAGCGACTGCCCGATGATGACGACCGGCGGCGACGTTGCCGTGTCACGCTCGTCGAAGAGCCTGCCCTGTAGCAGCCGAATGTCCATGGCACGGAAATAGTCCGGCGTGGCAGCTTCCCAGTTGAGTGTCGGGTTGCGGCTCGCGCTCTCGTCGGCGAGCGGCTGCCCCTCGATGATGACGTTGGTGTCCATGCCGATGGCGCCGTTGGCGAAGGGTCGCTGATACAC
>JANOJK010000963.1:0-2973 GCA_031408165.1 Acidobacteriota bacterium
CGAACTCCACCGTGCAGCCGTCGGCGTACTGAATGTGAATGCGGCCGCGCGCGATGAACCCGACGTGCGCGTGCATGCAGAGGTCCCCGCCCACCGTGTCCTTCATGTGCGTGGACCAGCGGAAGCCGGGCTGATAGATGACGCGCTTCACGCGTCCCGTGCCGGCCGGCGAGACATCGACCTGGACGCCGTTCAGCTGACGGCTGACGGCCCCCTCGATCGGCGCGAGCAGCGGATCGTGTGGCGCCATGATCAGTGACGCTCCCGCGGCATCGGCAGCTTGACGGCGACCATGAACATCCGTTTCATAAAGCCTCCAGATTCCGGATGGACGCGAGTGTACGCTACCGGCGCGCCCAGCGGATCTCGACCCCTTCGGCGGACCCGAGCGCCTTGCGCAGCATCAGCATCAAATGGTCGGTCGCGCGGCCGTCGCCCAGCATGTCGATCGTCGCCTGGTCGATGTAGTAGTCGCGGTCGTCGTCAGACTCTTCGACCAGGCCGTCCCTCAGCACCTGCAGGTCGGCCTCGGTGATCGACCCGATCAGGACGTTGGTCGCGTTGTCATACAGATCAATCATCATCCCTCCAGAATGCGCGCCTGAGGAGCACGTCCCGGCGCGAGACGGTCATCGCTTGAAGGCACCCGTGTCAACACCTTGCCGCGGACGTGCTTGTGGACTCGCGGGAGGCTGCGCGGGTGGAGTCCCGCGACCCGCGGCGAGGAGCGCGAAGAGCGCGGAGCCCCTCACTTGAACGTGAACGCCGCCAGGCTGCGTCTTGCGCCACTCGTCGCGGCGAAGGCGCACTTCCTGCAGCTCGCGGAACACGAGCATCTGGTTCTGGTGGGGGCTGTCGACGCTCGCCCTGGCAGGCGGCGACGCCCTGCCCCGGCACGACCACCGCCTGCTCGCCGGGAAGGAATTGATCGTCGCCGTGCACGCAGGTGACGAGGCGCCCGGTACCGCGGTCGACCGCGATGACCGACCACGTGGCGACGGCGGCCGAGGGGAGCGTCAGCAGCGCCACCAGGAGGGGAAGCACTCTCTGCATGCGAGGCATGCTACCAGACAGCCTCCGGCCGGCGTCAATTCACAAGGTGACCCGGCACGTCGGCAAGGCTCGTCGCGAAGCACAGCACATCCGCGGCGACACCGGGCTGGAGATTCGGAAACTGCGCGCGGCCGCGCACGATCCCTTCACGGCGGAATCCGCACTTTTCCATCACGTGCCATGACGCGCGATGCTCGGGGTGGCAGATGGCATACAGGCGGTGCACGCCGAGCTTCCAGGCCAGGTCCCGCATGGCGCGCAATGCTTCTGTCGCGTATCCCTGGCCCCAGGCGTCGCGCGCCAGCAGATAGCCGGTCGCCGCCTGCCACGACGATTCCATCCCGATCGCGGTGCTCCCGAGCAGTCTGCCGTCGGTGTGCGAGTGAATGAGGTACGCCCCGACGCCGCGCTGCTGCCATTCCGCCTCGCAGCACGCCAGGAACTTCCGCGCGTCCGCGAGGGACCGATGGGTGGGCCAGCCGAGAAAACGCGTGACGGCGGGATCGCCCGAATAGCGCGCGAAGACGGCGGGAGCGTCCCCCGCGAGCGGGCGGCGGAGCAGCAAGCGCTCGGTCTCGATCATCGCGGGGGCGAGCACCCTCGCGGCCACCGAGCGCGGCGCGAACTCCGGCGCGGCGCTAGCCATCGAGGGCGTCTTTCAGGCTGAAGAACACGCGCAAGCCACGCGCGCGGCCGATGCCGACCATCGCGTCCGCTTTCTCCGACGCTCCGCCGACGCGCAGGATCGCGTCACAGCGAGGCAGCAGGCGCTCGGTGAGGGGATCGATCACATGATCGGCCGTCTCGTCGGCGGACGGATCGAAGCCCCACAGCGCGACCAGCGGATCGGCGAACCAGGCGCCGACCACGGGCACGTGGCCCGCATGGAAGAGAGGCGCGGCCACCGCTTCGATTGACTCGGGGTCGGCGCCGGCGATGAGAATCATCCGCGCTTCCGTCGACTGGACCGCGGTCGGCGACTGATCGCGAAGGTGCGGCACGCGAGAAGGGGGCGCAATCACCATGCTTGGTCTCCGCTGGGGTCAGCGCAGGTTGATTTAGCAACCTGCGTGCCGCTGAGTTCCTCCCTTAGAAGCCGTTATGGAACAGTGACTTACACAATTGAATGGGGCCGTGGTGACAACGTTCGTCATGGGGAGGCTGCCACGTTTTGTCAGAAGGACCTGAAAACGGCGATCGCCGGGTCATTTTCAGCTGCGTCCGGGACGGCCCCGGGCGCCCGCACGAAGATCACAACGGTCACAAAGATCACAAACTTTTGTGGTCTTCGTGCCCTTGTGGGCCTCATGGTCTTCGTGCCGGCGCCGTCGGCCGTTCAGTGACCCGCCAGGCAGACGCCGCTACCTCGGATCCAGCTTGCGCCCGGCGTGGAGGTTGTCGAAGTTGAGGATGGTATTGAACACCATGAAGTAGCTGCCGCGCGTCTCGCCGCGATAGATCGGGTTGGCCGAGAACAGCACCACGTGCCCCTTGCCCACGGGGACGTCGACGACGACCGGCCGTTGCGCGATGTCGCCGCCGCCGTCGAGGAGGCCCGAGACGAGGAGCGAGGCCTGGGCCTCGTAGCGGAGCGCCACGCGCGGGCGGAACTGCGGCGGGATCACATTTGCCGGATTCCGCTTCAGCGCGTCCTCGGTCGGGATCGCGTACTGCCACGGCTGCACCTGCACCGGCGCCGGCACGGGCGTCAGGTTGGTGCCTTCATACGCGGGACGGCCCTGGACGACGTCGGGATCATCGGGCGTGCCGCGCCCCGTCGGACGGCCCGGCCCGCCGCCGCGCCCACCGCCGGGCGCCCCCCCGCCGCTCGGCACACGCCGAATGCGCGCGCCCAGCTGCTGGAATTTTTCTTCGATGCACTCGTAGCCGCGGTCGATGTGATAAATGCGATCGATAAGC
>JANOJK010000990.1:0-2401 GCA_031408165.1 Acidobacteriota bacterium
CACCGCCGGTTGCCTCCCTGACGCCGGCAGGGGACGGCGGGTCGCGCCGGAGGAGCGGACGGCGGCGTGAAACATGATGATCCGATGTGTTGGGGCGCGACGCTGCTCGAACCCGCGTGGTAGGCCTCCCCTCGCGCGGCATCCGGCGACGCGGACGCCGTCGCGCCGCAATTGCCGCCACACCTTCCGCGGTCCATAGACCTGATGATTCGCGTCCCAGACCCGGCGAATGTCGGCGCGGAGATCGTCGTCCCGCTGGGCGCGCCTGCTGCGAGACGCGGGCGCCGCCTGCCTGTGGAGGAAGTACGTCGAAGGGGCGATCGGCAACGTCGCGCAGATCGACTCGACCAGTCCTCCGCAATAATTGTCGGCCACCGGTCAAAGCCGCCCGACACCGTCACGCCGCCATTCGCTCAAGTCGATATTCGTGATGCAATCCACCGAGGATCGGCCTGACGACGACTCGGTGCCCATCGGGGATGCGATGGCCACTCACAGCCGGCCGTTGATCACTCGGTACGTCGGGAATGCCTGGGCCCAGGCTCGCGTGAGGCCGTCCCCGGTTGTAATGCGCCACCCATTCCTGGACGACTGCACGGATGTGTCGTTCACTCAGCACGATCATCCAATCCAGGCACTCGCGACGCATCGTGCCGATCAGGCGCTCGCAGAACGCGTTCGCCTGCGGGCATCGCACCGGCGTCTTCAACACCGTGAGGCCCATCGCCGTCACCGCCTCGTCAACGGCGGCGGCATAAACGCTGTCGCGGTCGTGAATCAGGAATCGTTGGGGCTGATCGCCGGGCACGATCGCGCGGAACTGCTGGATTGTCCACGCCGCCGTCGGATGCGCCGTCACGTTCCAATGGAGGATCCGGCGCGTACCCACTTCCAGTACCACGAACACGTACACCGTCTGGAACATCGCGGTGACGGCGACGAAGAAATCACACGCGAGGACGGCGCCGGCATGGTTGCGCACGAAGGTGCTCCACGGCTGAGACGACCCGTCGCCAGGGCGCTTCGTCTGGGGCATGTACCGCCGGACCGTTCGTGGCGAGACGTGGATTCCGAGCTTGACCTGCAATTCGGCTGCAATCCGCTCTTCGCCCCACGTGACGTTCGCTCGAGCCATCGCCGCAATCAGGCATCGAACGTCGACCGGGAGCGGCGGCCGGCCGCGCGCCTTCGACTTCCATCGCCACAACAGCCGGAACCCCTTGCGATGCCACCGAATGAGGGTGTCGGGTTTCACGATCGTGAGCACGGCCCTCCAGTCGACTAGCCGGGCGAGCAGGACCATCGTGATGCGGGTCGCATCGTCGGCTTGATGCGCCCTTACGCGGCGCTCAGCGTAGAGCGCCAGTTGCTTCCGCAGGAAGAGATTCTCCGCCGCCAGCTGCGACCGAGAGCGGAGGCTCAGTGAGAGGAACCTAGCGACGTCGACCAGCACCCGGCTGGCGGTCCGCCACGCGATGAACGACAACCGGTTCCGCATGCGCCAGGATGCCACAAGCCATCGGCGTTCCTCGCAACCGAGGCCATCGCAGAAGTCGGGCCCCATTTCAGGCCGGACAGATTATTTGCGCACCACAGGCCTACAGAGCCGGCGTTTGGCGATCTCGCGACAGACGCAAAGCCGAAGAAGACGGTCAGGCGCGTCGCATGGGTTGTAGCTGGCGTCATCCTCGTGCTCGCAGGAATACTGGCGGCCCGGTTCTTCGCTTCACTGTGACGCTGGGTGGGTGCGTAGGCTAAAAGCGCCATACCGCGCCATGATCGAGCGGGCAACGGCGCGGTGTACATCGGTGGACGGATGGAAGTGGATCTCGGTCTGGTCTTTCGGCCATTGCCCTGCGCTGCGAATCAGGAACACCACCTCCGCCTCGACGGTCTCGATGTCAAGGCATTCGTTGTCTGTCGGAGGGTCGTCGTGAGCCCACACGTCCAAGAATACATTCTCGTGGTGGTGCCGCCAAGCGTAGCCGTAGTAGCCGGTCTCTCCCTTCGCGTTCCATCCCAAACGGAGACGGTTGCGAATCGGCTGCTTGGTCAGGCCGACGTAGATCGGCTTCTCGTCGACGCTAACAACGTACAGCTTCGGCTTCCGTGACGTCGCGATGCCGGAGAACTTCGACGTTCCGTGCTCGCACGCCACGGCAAATGATGTTGGCGTGATCGCGAGAACGTAACGTTCGGGGCCCACAATGTTCATGGCGGCGCTCGGCAGAGTATCCCACGCTCAGGCTGGCGTAAAATCCTCGCCTCGGGCGCGACGTCGGTCCGATGGAGCCGTGGGGTGCGTGCGGGTGGGGGTTTTTGTTACAGGCGCTTAGCTTAGTAGTTAGGGTTTCAATTACGGTCTTACTGCGCCACGATTCGCTGGGCGCGGTTGTTTTTC
>JANOJK010001008.1:0-1615 GCA_031408165.1 Acidobacteriota bacterium
GCCGTCGGCTTCGACGTGCTCGGCTACAGCGCACCCTGCGCCGGAGATCGCGTCCGCGCCGTGCGGACGGCCGCCCGCGGCGTCCGCATCGCCGCGGTGCACGGCATCGTCACGGATCTGCCGCTCGCGTGGGAGCGCAACACCGCCGGGATGGCGGTCGCCACGATGGCCGACGCGCTCGGCCTGGACTTCGGATTCGAGCTGACGATCGACAAGGGCATCCCCCTTGGATCAGGACTGGGCGGATCGGCGGCGTCCGCCGTCGCCGCCGTCGTCGCGGCCAACGCGTTGCTCGACGAGCCGCTGGACAAGCTGCGGCTGCTCAAGTTCGCGATGCGGGGGGAAGAAGTGGCGAGCGGCACGGCGCATATCGACAACATCGCGCCCTCGCTCTATGGCGGCCTGGTGTTGTCGGTCGGGATCGATGACCCGCACATCAAGCAGATCCCGGTGCCGTCCATCGTCCGATCGGTGCTGGTCCGCCCGCATCGCGTGCTCGAGACGCGTGGCGCGAGGGCCATGCTCGGCCGCACCGTCGCCCTGTCCGACGTCGTCTGGCAGCAGGCCAACCTCGCCGGATTCGTCGCCGGGTGTTTCACCAGCGATCTTCCGCTCATCGCCGCGTCGCTCAAAGACGTGCTGATCGAGCCGCAGCGCAAGAGCCTGATTCAGGGCTTCGAGGCCGTCCAGGACGCCGCGAAAGCGCGCGGCGCGCTCGGATGTTCGATCTCCGGCGCGGGCCCGGCCATGTTCGCGTGGGCGGAGGAAGGACGGGCGGAGGAGGTGCGCGCGGGAATGGTGGAGGCGTTCCGGGCGCTGGGCATTTCGAGCGACGCATGGATCACGCGCATCGAGCCGGTCGGCGCGAGAGTCGAACCGGAGCGATGAGGTTCATCAGCACGCGCGGCGGAACCGCTCCGGTGAGCCTGAGCGGCGCGATCCGCCAGGGGATCGCCGCGGACGGCGGGTTGTTCGTCCCCGAGCGGCTGCCGGCGCTGTCCTGGTCAGGCTGGCCGCCATCGGGCGAGCTGGCCGCGCTCGCGGAGCGCGTGATCGCCCCTTTCGCCGACGGCGACGCGCTCGCGGCCGATCTCGCGGCGATCTGCCGTGAGGCATTCAACTTCCCGGCGCCGCTCGTCCGCCTGGAACGGGCGCGGAGCGCGGCCAGCGTTCTCGAGCTGTTTCACGGTCCGACGTGCGCGTTCAAGGATTTCGGCGCGCGCTTCCTTGCGGCCGCCCTCGAACGCTTGTACGGGTCGCGGGGTCGCACGCTGACGATCCTCGTCGCGACATCCGGCGACACGGGCGGGGCCGTCGCCGCGGCCTTTCACCGGCGTCCCTGGGTGGACGTCGTGCTCCTCTACCCGAAGGGGCTCGTCTCGCCGCGCCAGGCGCAGCAGCTCGCCTGCTGGGGAGGGAACGTGCGGACGTTCGCAGTCCGCGGCACGTTCGACGACTGTCAGCGTCTGGTCAAGGAGGCGTTCCAGGATCCGGCGCTCGCGGCCACGCACGAACTGTCATCGGCGAACAGCATCAATGCGGGGCGGCTCCTGCCGCAGATGGTGTACTACGCGGCGGCGAGCCTCGAGATCTGGCATCGCGAGGGGCGCAAGGC
>JANOJK010001015.1:0-5869 GCA_031408165.1 Acidobacteriota bacterium
GCATCGAGGGGCGCGCCGTGCCACGCGATTGGGCGCGACTGGCCGGCGCTGCGGCGATTGCCGCCGGGCGCCGCAGCTCCACAGCGGCGCAACCGGAGCGAAGGCGGCAGGGCGGAGGGCCTCGATGATTCCCTTGGCGCGCGTGGCGCGCTGGACAGCGATCGCCATCGCGGCGGCCGCCATTCTCGATCCCGCGGTCCCGCTCCCGCGTCGGACGCGCCCAGCGGTCCGGGTCATCGGCGCGCACGGCGACGCGGTGACCTCCGTGACACGACACCTGCGCGACGCCGGCTTCGCGACCAACGAGCCCGACGGCGAAGTCGCCACGATTCTGGTCGGCGATCACATCGCCGATGTTCGGGACGCCGCGCCGCTGCCCGCTCCCGGCACGTCGCATCTGGCACCCGGCATGGCGCCCGTCGCACCTGGCACGTCGCACGCGGCCCTCCGCACATCGATGGCAGCGGGCACGCCGCAGCTCGCACGTCGCACGTCGATGGCACCCGAAACTTCGCACCTGCCCCTGTGGGCGCTCGACACGTCGCCGCGGTCGCCGAATGTCGCCATCCTCCACGCCGTAGCCCCACCGGTCCGTCTGCCGGAGCAGGCGGTCGACGTGCGCGTGACCGTGGAGGGGCGAGGGCTCCCCGGGCAGACCTCCGAGCTCGTGCTCGAGGACGGCGTGATCGTGGTGGCCTCGGCGCGGCACACGTGGAAGGGAGGCGGTGAGCGGTGGCAGGCCGCGCTGTCGTACCGGCCGCCGGCCGCCGCGGGCGGGCGGCTGCGCGCGCGGGTCGTCGAGACGCCGGGGGAGACGACGGTCGCCGACAACTCCGCGGACCTTGCCGTGCCGCCGCTGCGTGGCGCGATCCGCGCGCTCGTCATCGAAGCCGGCGTCACCTGGCCGGCGCTCTTCGTCAGGCGGTCCCTCGAGCAGGAGCCGGCGTTCGCCGTGACGGCGCTGCAGCGGGCATCGACGCGGATTGCCACGCGCGCCGGCGCGCCGCCGGCGGCGTTGACGCGCGAGGCGTTGACGCCGTTCGAGGTGGCGCTGGTGGGCGCGCCCGACAACCTGACGAGGTCCGACGCGGCCGCGCTCCGATGGTTCGTCGAAGAACGCGGCGGAGTGGCGGTCCTCGTGCCGGATCGGCGTCCCACCGGCCCGTATACGGAGATGTTCGACGCACCCGTGCTCGAGCCGCGCACCCTGGAGAGGCCGGTCGCGCTCGGCGAGGGGCTGCAGGCGATGGAGTTGCTCATCACGCGGCGCACGCCCCCTGGATCGAGGACGCTCGCCGCCATGCCATCCGGTGAGACGGTCGTGTTCTCGGCCCGCCGCGGCGCCGGCGCCGTGATCTTTTCGGGGGCGCTCGACGCCTGGCGCTACCGGGCGCAGGCTCAGGACGGATTCGCGCGCTTCTGGCGGCGGGTTATCGCCGAGGAAGCGATGTCGGTGCCGCCCGTGCTCGAAGTCTCCGTCGAGCCGGCGCTTGTCGCGACGGGCGCATTGACACGCATCAGGGCCAGGCTGCGGGCGACCGAGCTGGCCGCAGGCCGCGCCACGCCGAACCCGGACTCGCTCGATCTCGACACGGTGACCGCGCGCGCGGTGAGCCCAGGCGCGCGCGTGGATCTGCCCGTCCGGCTCTGGCCGACGGCGGAGCCGGGCGTCTTCGACGGGCAGTTCCGACCGTCCGTGGCGGGAGATTTCAACGTCACGGTGTCGGCCGGTGCGCGCCGGGGAGACGCCTCCCTGACGGTCGCCGCGGCGGCATCACCCGCATCGACCGCCGATCCCGAAGGGCTGGCACTCGCCGCCCGGGTGTCGGGCGGCCGGGTGTTTCCCGCGGATCGGCCGTCGGACCTGGTCGATGCGCTGAAGCAGGCGTTCCCCGCCCGCGTGTCGCTCGGGCGCACGCGCCCGATGCGCTCGCCGTGGTGGGTGGTCCCGTTCGCGGGACTGCTGTGCGCCGAATGGGCCCTGCGCCGCCGCAGCGGCCTGCCATGAGCCCGGCGTAGGGCCCGTGGGCAGGAGCGGCTGCTCGCTATTCGTGGCAAGTGACGGCCTACGGCTAATCACGAAGGTCACTAAGATCACGTAGGTCACCAAGACTCTATGTTTACACCGTGATCTTAGTGACCTTAGTGATCTTCGTGATCTTGGTGACCAGCCATGAGCGATATCGACACCTATCTCGACTACCTGCGCGACGTGCGGCGCATGTCGCCGAACACCATCAGCAGCTACGGTCGCGATCTCGGAGCGCTCCTGGCGTTCTCGACGCAGCTGGGACGCCGCGTCGACCGGCTCGACCGCCGCGACCTCGAGGCCTTCGTGCGGCAGCTGATGACCGGTGGGCTGGCGCCGCGCTCCGTGGCGCGCGCGATCGCGTGCGTCCGCGGCTACTATCGATTCCTGCTGCTCGAGAAGCGCATCCCGGTGGATCCGGCGGACGACCTGCGCTCGCCGCGCGCGTGGCCCGCGTTGCCGAAGTACCTCGACTTGGCGCAGGTCGATCGCCTCCTCGCGCAGCCCGATACGAGCACGCCGCGCGGCCTCCGCGACAAGGCGCTCCTCGAACTGCTCTACGCCACCGGCCTTCGCGTCACGGAGCTGCTGTCGTTGAAACCCGCCGACGTGAACCTCGACGCGGGCTACCTGACCTGCATCGGGAAAGGAGACAAGCAGCGGATGGTGCCCCTCGGGCACGCGGCCGCGGACTGGGTGCGGCGCTACGCCGCCGAGGGACGTCCGGCGCTGCTCAAGTCCCGCAAGACCCCCTGGCTCTTCGTCAACGCCAAAGGGGGCACCCGCCTCTCACGCGTGGGGTTCTGGAAGGTGCTGAAGGCGTACGGGATCTCGGCGGGGGTGCCGGCCGGGCTGAGCCCGCACATGCTGCGGCACTCCTTCGCGACCCACCTGCTCGAACGCGGCGCCGACCTGCGCGCGATCCAGATGATGCTCGGTCACGCGGACCTCTCGACCACGCAGATTTACACGCATGTGCTCGAGGCCAGGCTCCGCGCGGTCTACGATAAATTTCACCCGCGGAAGTGAGCTCACAGTTCATCCTCCGTGAACTGTTGTCCGTCCGTGAACCGCGAACTCCTAACTGTGGACTGTGTTAGAGTTGCAGAGTTGTAGCACATGAAATCCCTGCAGCGAAGGAGCTCGATCCGCACATGAGCAAAGGGCGTTACCTGTTTACCTCGGAGTCGGTCACCGAAGGCCACCCCGACAAGATCGCCGACCAGATTTCGGACGCGATCCTGGACGCGATTCTCGCGCAGGATCCGGTTGGCCGTGTCGCCTGCGAAACCCTCGTCACCACCGGCCTGGCCATCGTCGCCGGCGAGATCACCACGAGCTGCTACGTCGACTTTCCCAGCATCGTCCGCGAGACGATTCGCGAGGTCGGCTACACCAGGGGCAAATTCGGATTCGACTCCGAGACCTGCGCCGTTCTGTCGTCGATCCACGGGCAGTCCCCCGACATCGCTCAGGGCGTGGACCCCGGCGGCGCGGGCGACCAGGGGCTGATGTTCGGCTACGCCTGCACCGAGACGCCCGAGCTGATGCCGCTGCCGATCATGCTCGCGCACAAGCTCGTGCGCGGCCTGTCGGAGCGCCGCCGAGACGCCTCGATGGACTACCTGAGGCCCGACGGCAAGTCGCAGGTCTCGGTCGAATACAACAACGGCCGCCCGGTCCGCGTCGACACGGTTGTCGTATCCACCCAGCACAGCCCTACCGTGACCAACGAGACGCTCCGCGAGGACATCACCGAGAAGATCGTGAACGCGGTCATCCCCAGAGAGTTGATGGACGGCAAGACGCGCATCCTCATCAACCCGACGGGCCGGTTCGTCATCGGCGGCCCGCACGGCGACGCCGGCGTGACCGGGCGCAAGATCATCGTGGATACCTACGGCGGGGCGGCCCCGCACGGCGGCGGCGCGTTCTCCGGGAAGGACCCGACGAAGGTGGACCGTTCGGCGTGCTACATGGCGCGCTACGTCGCCAAGAACGTCGTCGCGGCCGGGCTCGCTGAGAAGTGCATGGTGCAGCTCGCGTACGCGATCGGCGTCGCCGAGCCGGTGTCGGTCTACATCGAGACCTCCGGCACGGGCACGATTCCCGACGAGGCGATCGGCGAGCTCGTGCGCGCGCACTTCAAGCTGACGCCGCGCGGCATCATCGAATCGCTCGACCTGCGCCGACCGATCTACCGGAAGACCGCGGCCTTCGGCCACTTCGGCCGCACCGAGCCCGAGTTCACGTGGGAGCGCACTGACAAGGCGGCGGCGCTTCGTGCCGATGGGGGCCGGGGGGAGCGCACTGACAAGGCGGCCGCGCTTCGCGCGGATGTGGTCCGATGAGTGCCGGTTGGCGATTGCAGGCTGAAGGTTAGACGGACTGTCGATTGACGGTTGTCGATTGGGCAGATGGCGGCGTATCCGTAAGTCGTCGATCGTGAATCGCCAATCGACACTGGTGACGCTGGCTGCGCTTCTTGCAGCCGGCGTCTTGTTCTTTCTGGCCGCGCCGCCCGGCGCGGAATCCCTCGCGTCCACGCTCCCGCCCGACCTCGCCGCGCGCACCGTCGCCGGCGCGTACCACGTGCATACCACGCGTTCTGACGGGATCGGCGACCGGGATGCCGTCGCCGCGGCGGCCGCGCGCGCGGGGCTGCGGTTCGTCATCCTCACCGACCACGGGGACGGGACCCGTCCACCGGATCCCCCCGTGTACCTGCGCGGTGTGCTGGTGCTCGACGGCGTGGAGATCAGCACCGCCGAGGGGCACTACGTCGCCGTCGACATGCCGCGGGCCCCGTATCCGCTGGGCGGCGCCGCCGACGCCGTCGTGGAGGACGTGACGAGGATTGGAGGGTTCGGCTTTGCGGCCCACCCCGATTCGCCGAAGCCGGCGCTGCGCTGGACCGACGATGGGCCGCCCGTCGACGGCATCGAGTGGCTGAACACCGACAGCGAATGGCGCGACGAGCCGCGCCGGCGGATCGCGTGGACGGGGATTGGGTACTTCCTCCGTCCGGGTCCCGCGATCGCGAGCCTGTTCGATCGTCCCGCCACCCTGGACCGCTGGGACCGGCTGGCAGCGCCGCGGCAGGTGGTGACGCTCGCGGGCGCGGATGCGCACGGCGGCGTCGGGCGCCGCGCCGAGGATCCGACGCGTGGCCTCTGGGAAATGATCGGCATCCCGAGTTACGAGGCGAGCTTCCGCGCGTTCAGCAATCGCGCCGTGCTCGACCGCCCCCTGTCAGGCGATGCCGCCACTGATGCCAGGGCGGTGCTTGACGCCATCCGGAAGGGGAGTGTCTTCACCGCAATCGACGCGCTGGCGGGCCCCGCGGTCCTCGACTTCCACGTCGAGGCGGGGCTCGCGCGCGTGGGCATGGGCGGCGTGCTGCCCGGCGGTTCCGACGCGACGATCGTCGCGCGTGCGTCGATGCCGCGCGGCGCCGAGCTCTTCCTGCTGCGCGACGGGCGGGAGATCGCCAGGGCCGGGAACGAGATCCGCCGGGGAGTTTCCGACGCGCGCGGCGCCTACCGCCTCGAAGTTCGCCTGCCCGGCGCGCCGGGGACGCCGGCCGTTCCGTGGCTGGTGAGCAACGCCATCCATTTCGGGGGAGGTGCCAGCAGGGCAGCGGGTGCGCGTCCCCAAGGTGCCGAAGGTGCCAGGGGCGCCGGCGGCGCGGCGATTGCGCCGTTTCCGTGGCGGATCGAAAAAGACGCCAGCTCGAGCGGCATCCTGCGGACGCGCGACCACGAGGTCGCGCTCGAGTACACGCTCGGCGACGGTCCGCGCAGCACACAGTTCATTGCCCTTGCGAGCGACCTCCAGCGG
>JANOJK010001055.1:0-5746 GCA_031408165.1 Acidobacteriota bacterium
GTTTTGTCCGGAAAGCGAGTTCTTATGGTTGAACGCGCACCTGCACTGAATCAACGCCTGAGACGGTCCCCGATCGTCACCTCCTGCCTGTTATCCAACCCGCGCGTCTCGTTCGTCTCGCTAGGTTCTCGCGCTGAGCGACCTGGTGGCCAACCGATGCGGCCATCACGACGACGGATTGTCCGGCGGTCCTCGGCCCAGTCAAGCCACTCCGCTTCGCTCCGTCCGCTCACGCGGCTACGGGCTTGACAGGGCCTCAGCTGCGCCGGGCGCTTGGCAATTACGTGATGGCACAGGGCAAGCACAGACATGTTCCGCCTCGGCCGGAGAGAGTCACGCCATCGAAGGAGTGCGGGGGTTATGATGCGGCCTCGGGAGAAGGCAAATCGAGGGGTCGCCGCCGAGCGCGACGAAGCGCGCGGGCCGACCTGCGGCCGAAAACAAGAAGGGCCGGCATGCGCCGGCCCTCTTTTCCGTTCACTCCCGGGTC
The DNA here is from genome assembly GCA_031408165.1 of Acidobacteriota bacterium. Taxonomy (GTDB): domain Bacteria; phylum Acidobacteriota; class Vicinamibacteria; order Vicinamibacterales; family 2-12-FULL-66-21; genus JAICSD01. Next base: position 491 of record JANOJK010001055.1, read on the forward strand.
GTCCGCCTGAAAAGGAAGCTACTTATTCTTTGACGCGCACCCGCTCCGGGCGCCGATCAGGCGCATCCAGACGTGGTCCCGCAGTTCGAGCACTTGTAGCACGCACCAGAGCGCACCATGATCGAGCCGCAGGTCGAGCACGGCGGCGCATCCTCCTGGTTCTGTATCGCGGCGAAGGTGGATCGCGACTTCGCCGCCAAAGAATCGAAGGAACCGGGCGAAGGAGTCGAAGGAACGCTCGCCTTCACGTCCAGCGCCAGCTGCTCCGGCGTGGTGGTGACCTCTTCGCGGTTGTTCACGCCGGCGCGGAACTGCGCCTCCGGCGACAGGAACTTCGCCGCCATCCAGCGGAAGATGTAGTCCACGATCGACTTCGCGAAGCGGACGTCGGGGTTGCGCGTCATCCCCGACGGCTCGAAGCGGACGTGGCTGAACTTGTCCACCAGTTCCTGCAGCGGCACGCCGTACTGGAGCGCGTAGCTGATCGCCTGCGCGAACGCGTCGGCGAAGCCGGAGATGGTCGATCCTTCCTTCGCCATGACGAGGAAGATCTCCCCCGGCATCCCGTCCTCGTAGAGGCCGACGGTGATGTAGCCCTCGTGGCCGGCGATGTCGAACTTGTGCGTGAAGGCGTGACGCTCGTCCGGCAGCCGGTGACGGCGGGGCCCCGCGTCGGCCGTGGTCCCAGCGGCGACACCCAGGACGCCGGCCGCCATGATCGCCGCCTTCGACGTGTTCAGCGGCTGCGTGCGCTTGGAGCCGTCGCGATAGATCGACACGGCCTTGGCGCCGATGCGCCACGAGTCGATGTAGGCCTGCTGGATGTCCTCGACGGTCGCGTTCTTCGGCACGTTGACGGTCTTGCTGATCGCCCCCGACAGAAACGGCTGCGTGGCCCCCATCATCCGGATGTGCCCCATGTAGTGGATCGACCGCGTGCCGCGCATGGGCTTGAACGCGCAGTCGAACACCGCCATGTGCGGCTCCTTGATGTGCGGCGCCCCCTCGATGGTCTCGTTCTCGTCGATGTACTCGATGACATCCTTGATCTGCACGTGGGTGTAGCCGAGTTTCTTGAGCGCCATCGGCACGGTCTGGTTGACGATCTTCATCATCCCGCCGCCGACGAGCTTCTTGTACTTCACGAGCGCGATGTCGGGCTCCACGCCCGTCGTGTCGCAGTCCATCATGAAGCCGATAGTCCCGGTCGGCGCGAGGACGGTCGCCTGCGCGTTCCTGAACCCGTGCTGCTCCCCCATCTCGATGACCTCGTCCCAGACCGCCTTCGCCGCGTCGAGCATCTCCTTCGGGACGTTGGCCTTGTCGATGCCCTTGATGGCCGCGCGATGCTTGCGCATCACGCGCAGCATCGGCTCCTTGTTCCTCTCGTAGCCGCTGAACGGCCCGCCATGATCGCGCGCCACGCGCGACGACTCCGCGAACGCCGCCCCGTGCATCAGCGCCGTGATCGCCCCGGCGTAGTCGCGCCCGCCGTCGCTGTCGTAGGGCAGGCCGCGCGACATGAGCAGCGCGCCCAGATTCGCGTAGCCCAGCCCGAGCGGCCGGAACGCGTGCGAGTTCTTCTCGATCGCCGGCGTCGGGTAGCTGGCGTTGTCGACCAGGATCTCCTGCGCCACGATCATCGTCCGGCACGCCTTCTCGAAGGCGACGCAGTCGAACTCCCCGGCGTTCTTCGGGTCGTCCTCCGGCCGGACAAATTTCATCAGGTTGATGGAGGAGAGGTTGCACGCCGTGTCGTCGAGGAACATGTACTCGGAGCACGGGTTGCTCGCGTTGATGCGGGCCGTGTTCGAGCAGGTGTGCCAGTCGTTGATGGTCGTGTCGAACTGCATGCCCGGATCGCCGCAGACCCACGTGCCCTCGGCAATCTGCCGCATCAGGTCGCGCGCCTTGTAGGTCTGCATCGGCGCGCCGTCCTTCACCGCCCTGGTCGTCCACTCCCCATCGTCCAGCACCGCGCGCATGAACTCGTCGGTCACGCGGACGGAGTTGTTGGAGTTCTGGAAGAAGACCGAGCCGTAGGCGACGCCCGTGAACGAGCCGTCGTAGCCGGCATCGATGAGCGCCCAGGCCTTCTTCTCTTCCTCGACCTTGCAGTTGATGAACTCGAGGATGTCAGGGTGCTCGGCGTTGAGGATGACCATCTTGGCGGCGCGGCGCGTCTTGCCGCCCGACTTGATGACCCCCGCGAACGCGTCGAAGCCCTTCATGAACGACACCGGCCCCGACGCGGTGCCGCCGCCGGCGAGCAGCTCCTTCGACGAACGGATACTGGAGAGGTTGGACCCGGTGCCCGACCCGAACTTGAACAGCATCCCCTCGGTTTTGGCGAGGCCGAGGATCGACTCCATCGTGTCCTGCACCGAGTTGATGAAGCACGCGGAGCACTGCGGCGCCTTCTCGAACCCCACGTTGAACCACACGGGGGAGTTGAACGCCGCCTTCTGATAGACGAGAAGGTGCTTCAGATCGTCGGAGAACGCCTGCTGGTCCTCCTCGCTCGCGAAGTACTTCTGCTTGATCGCCCACTCGGTGATCGTGTCGACCACCCGGCCGATCAGCTGCTTGACGCTGCGCTCGCGATCGGGCGAGCCCATCTGTCCGCGGAAGTACTTGGAGACGACGATGTTGGTGGCCTGCTGGGACCAGAACCGGGGGATCTCGACGTCCCGCTGCTCGAAGACGACTTCCCCTTTTTCGCTGCCGATGAGGGCCGAGCGCAGGTCCCATTCGACCTCGTCGAACGGATCGACGCCCTCCCTGGAGAAAAAGCGCTCGTATTCGAGGCCTGGGATGTCGGCGTCCTTCCCCGCCGCAGGTTGTTCCGACGCGCCCGACCTGAAGACCGGGACTACGGGGGCGTCGCTACGCTCCATGTTGCTAGGCGCCATCTGATCCTCCGAAACAATCGAACATCGAATATCGAACAATGGAAGCCACACCCGTGCCCCACGGGTCAGCCCCGATCGAAAACTTTGATTGGAACGCCTGGGCGATCGGCGATGTTCCAGGAGGCTGGGATGCCCCGTGTCCGACCGTCTCGCTGGCCGTCAAATATGGACCGCGTTTACGCGGTTGTCAAGCGGTGATCCACTACATATTGTGCGCCGTTCTAAGGTCAGCCGCAATATATGGATATTTGGCGGGTGTTTCGCTCGCTTGCCCTATTTCGTGGCCCGTTGGGCTCTTAGGCTTTTAGGCTTTGGGCTTTGGGCTTTGGGGTGAAACCAAAGCCTACCTGCCGGCCAACTCTTTCGCCAGGGTCTCGGCCTTGTTCGCGACGGCCTGCGCGAACACGAGGTTTCCCTCCTTCAGCGCGTCTTCCGCCTGCTGCATGAAGAGCTTCGCGTCGTTGTAGGCCTTCTTGCGGACGTTGCTGAGCGGCGCGTAGTTCACGGTGTTCAGGAGAGCTTGAGCCGTGTCGATCGTCGACCGCACGTTTTTCGCGGCGCCGCTGGCATCCGCAGTTTGCGGCGTGCGGAGTTGCGCGGGCGGACTCGCGGCGGGCGGCGGCTCCGCCGGCGGTGGCTCGACGGGCTTCACCTCGCCGGGTTTCTCCGCCGGCTTGGGGGCCTCGGGCTTTGGCGCCGGCGCCGCACGACCCGGGCGTGACGAAGAGCCCCCCCCTGCTGCACCGGTCGGCAGCGGCAACTCCGGCACCGGCTCGGGTGTCGACTCGAGCGGCGCGGGCTCGATGATCCGAGGCGGAGGCGGGGGGACGATCAGCGCAGGGCGGTCCGCCGGTTTGCCCCTGGCCAGCGCCGTTGCGCAGCCTGACGCGGCCAGTCCGGAAATCGCCAGAACCACCGGAAGCAGGCACAGGCGCACGCGCCACGGCATCTTCACACCGGTCATGAGGGTCCGCAGAGCGCGACGAGCGTCATGACATGCGTTTCCGGCGGCCCCCCCGGTCTCTGTGAGCTTCGTGCACATATCCGTCACCCGTTGCGGCACACCGTACACCCAGTTTACGCCTGTGGGAACACGAGGCGGAACCGAGTCCCCCGTCCCGGAGTACTTTCCACCTCGACCTCGCCGTCGTGCAGCTGGACTATTCGGTAGACCATGGACAACCCGATCCCGCTGCCCTTCTCCTTGGTCGTGAAGTAGAGATCGAAAATCTTCTGCAGGTTCTGCGGCTCGATGCCGATGCCGGTGTCTTCGAAATCGATCTCGACGCGGCCGCGCGAGGCGGCGCGGCACGCGATGCGCAGCGTGCCCCCCTCCGGCATCGCCTGGCACGCGTTGAGCGCGAGGTTGAGCAGCGCCTGCCGGAGCATCCCGGGGTCCGCGTTGATGAGCGGCAGGCTGGCCGGACAATCGTTCTTCACCGTCACGCGCAGCCGCTCCGCTTCCGGCGTGATCGAGGTGATGATGTCGCTCATGACGGCGGGGAGCGGCACCGGCTGCAGCTTGAGCTCGTCGGGACGCGCGAACTTCAGGAAGCCGTTCAGCACCTGGTCGAGCCGCTGGATCTCGCTCGAGATGATGTCGACGTGTTTGCCGACGTCGGGCGGTGGTGCAGGCTCGATGTCCCCCCGGCCCGAAGGGTCGGTCCCGCGGGGCAAGGCCGCAGCGACGGCCTGGCGGCCCAGTTTCTGTTTCAGCAGCTCGAGGTGGATCGTCATCGCGTTCAGCGGGTTCTTCACCTCGTGCGCCACGCCGGCCATCAGGCGCCCCAGCGCGGCGAGCTTGCGCGAGTACTTGAGCGTCGAGTGCACCTGGTTCATGTAGCCCAGGTTGCGCGCGACGAGCATCGCGCCGACGAACTTGCCATGCCCGTCGTCGATCGGATGCGTCATGAGCAGGAGCTCGGTTGCGGCCTCGTCCTCGGCCTGACTTCGGAAGCTGCGGGATTCCGTGATCGGCCCCTGCGCCTGCCGCGATGCCAGCGTGCGGTCGACGAGCGATCGCACCGTCGCCGAGGTCTCCGGGAGCAGGGTTTCCATCGCCGGATTGCAGAACATCAGGCTGCCGTCCGGGCCGAACAGCGCGACCGCGTCCTCGAGGTTCTCCACCACGGACTCGAAATCGCTGGGGGGGGACACGGCCTTGGCGCGGGACTCCGAGAGCTGCGCGCTGACGGCGTCGAATGAGCTCCCGAGGTTCTTGAACTCCTCCCCTTCCGGCAGCTCGAGCCGTACGTCGAGCTCGCCACGCCCGAGGCGCGTCAGGCCGCTCTGGATGACGTGGATCGGCTGCAGCATCCACTGGGCCAGCAGCATCGCCACCACC
>JANOJK010001074.1:0-2372 GCA_031408165.1 Acidobacteriota bacterium
CTTCGGTCGAGTCGGCAAGGCGCCTAGTCTGCTGCCGAGTGTGGGCAATAGCAAGGGGATTCGCCGCCGCCGCGAGGCCGCGATCGAACTGACGCGCATTGGGCGCGACGAATGCTGTCGGCCCGACTGAAAGCTCGCGCAGTACGCGAGCGGCTCCGGCCGGCGGCCGGTTCACGCGTCCTGTTCCCTGCCGCTTAACGTGCCCGCGAGCCGCGGCGCCCCGTCGCGCGTCTGGCGTCTGGGGCGCCAATCCACCCAGGAGAACGCCGGCCACGCCGCGTTCCTCCTGACCTTTCCGGGCAAGGTCGGCACCTCGACCGCGAGCGTCGGCGGCATCCTGCACCAGGCGCTGCTCGACCTCGCCGATTGGGCGGAGCGCGGCGTCGCGCCGCTGCCGTCGACGCGGTATCGCCGCGATTCAATGAACCAGGTGGTGCTGCCGGCGAAGGCCAGCGAGCGCTTCGGCCACCAGCCGGTGGTGCACTTGACAGCCAACGGCGGGGAGCGTGCCGAAGTGGCGGTCAATGTGCCGGTCAACCTGGTGAGCCAGATCGAGATGCCGCCGCGCGCCGGCAAGATTGTCGAGTACGACTGGTACCTGGGCAGCAGCGACGACAAGTTCGAACCGGCAACGAAGCTCGCCACGCCTTAAGTGCGGGTCAATGCCACGCGCACGGTCAGCTTTCCCGAGCCGGGCGAGTATGTGATCACCCTGCGCACAGTCGGAGAGCGCGACGGCGCCGGCGGAGCCGAGAGCACCACGCCGCTGATCAATATCAATCGCGTGCGCGTCGTCGTTCGGTGGTGTCTCCTTACGGTCGTCCTCGACGCGTACGGACGAAAACGAGCGAGTACGCGAGCAAGTGCTGCTGAGAACTGTGTAGAAATTGTGTAAGGTGGGCTTCGAAACCGCGACGAATGCCGTCGTTTACGGGTTCACATCGAGACGCATCGTGTGACGCGAAGTCCTGCGTGCTCCTTCAACCACTCGGACATCTCTCCGTCTTTAGAATCAAAAACTTACGAGCGGTCAGGCACTTAGATTATCGCACGTGGCTCCGAGTTCCTAGTTTTCCATGATGGGATTTGGATTCAGCGGTTTACGGACGTGCGTGAACGCATCGTCGTCGGAATTGTGTAAGACCTCCAAGTGCGCGCCGAACAGTTAGAGGCTTTAAAGCATTTGAGCGCCGACGTCGTGCGCGGCCGGCCCGCAGTAGTTCGAGAACACCTGTTGAGCAGCCGCTATTCACTCCTGAGCACTTCGATCGGATCGACGCGGGTCGCGGCGACGGCTGGGGAAATGCTGGCGAGGCTGACGACCGCGATCATCAGCAGGGCCGCGACGCCGTACGGCATTGGATCTCGACTCGTGATCCCAAACAGCTGACTCTCGACGAGGCGTCCGCTAAACCATGCGAGCGCTAGGCCAACGGCCAAGCCCACGCTCAGGACGAGCGCGGCCCGGCGCAAGACGAGCTTCACGATGGCCGTCGGAGCGGCGCCGATCGCCAGGCGAATGCCGAACTCGCGACGCCGCTCGACAACGGTTTGTCCGATCAGCCCGTGCAGTCCGACCGCCGCCAGCACGAAGCCAATCGTCCCCAGCAGACCGAGCATCCAGGCGAAGAGTCGCTGCTGACCGAGCTGCCGGTCGATGCGCGCCGCGAAGGTCGTCTCGGGCGCGAGTGGAATCGTTGGATCGAGTCGGCGCGCGGCTTCCGACGCGAGTTGATACGCGTCTCTCGACCCGAGCGTCGACCGCACGACAAGGTAGGCGTTCTGGACGATCGGGAACGTGGCGAGCGGTTCATAGAGCAGCGCGTCGGGCGGACGCTCGATGCCCCTGAAGTGGGAGTCGCGGGCGATCCCGACCACATAGAGCGCGACTGCTTTGCCCGGGCCGGCCTGCGTCAGGAGTTCGCGTCCGATCGCCTCGTCTGATCCGAACAGCCGTCGCGCCAGCGCTTCAGTGACGACGACTGGCCTGCGGTCCGTCTCCGACCTGCCGGATGTCTCGGCCTCGGTGAAAACCCGGCCGCGGACGATCGGCAGGCCAACCGCCTCGAAGTAGTCGGGCGAAACGCCGTTCCTTTCGACGTTCGTCGCCTGGCTCGGATCCTGGCCGGGCAGGTACATCCCGTCGGTCAAGCCCCCGCTGAACAGCGGAGGACTGAACGCAAGACCCACCGCTTGGATTCCGGGTTGTCCGCGAACTACGTCGGCCACCTGCTTCTCATATTCGAGGGCGCGAGCATCCGTGTAGCCATAGCCACGGACGTTGAGGGTCACTACCGTCACGCCGTCCGGATCGAACCCGAGATCCACCGAGCGAAGGTTGCGGAGCGTCATGAGGAAGAGCAAGGCGCCGA
>JANOJK010001076.1:0-3258 GCA_031408165.1 Acidobacteriota bacterium
CTGATGAAAAACGCGAAGCTGCCAAGGCAGAAGGCACAAGGCAGAAGGCAGGACACTGAGATCGCGCCGCAAATCTACATGTTCTGCATTTTGCCTTCTACCTTTTGCCTTCAGGTTGGCACTTTTTCAGCAACCTGCTAGAGCGAACCGAAGTGGATGCGATACCGCGCGCAGAACTCGTCCCACGTGTAAGCGTGACTTTGGCCGCCGAGATGCTCGAGGGCGTAAGTGGCCGCCATACTGCCGAGGCGGCAGCAGATCTCGAGATCCGCCTCCATCGCGAGCCCCTTCAGCAGCCCGCCGCGGAACGCGTCGCCGACTCCGGTCGGGTCGACGACGCTGTGCGGCGGCACGGCGGGGACGGCGATCTGCCGCGTGCCGGACCGCAGGGTGGATCCCTCCTCCCCGCGCGTCACGATGAGCGCGCCCGTGTGCGCGACGACACCGTCTTCGTCCAGTCCGGTCTTCTGACGGATCAGCTCGAACTCGTAGTCGTTGCAGATGACGAGCGCCGACCCCTGCAGGCCGGCGAGGAGCGCGTCGCCGTCCATGCGCGCGCACTGCTGCCCCGGATCCCAGATGAAGGGGATTCCGATGGTCCGGCACTCCTCGGCGTACTGCACCATGGCGGCCGGATCGTTCGGCGAGATGATCACCCTGCGGCATCCTTCGACCGTCCGGAACGACAGCTCCCCCGCGTTTGCCATCGCGCCGGTGTAAAAGGACGCGATCTGGTTGCTCTCCGAATCGGTGCTGCAGAAAAAGGACGCCGTGAACTTGTCCTCGACCTGTTTGACGAGGGAGGTGTCCACGCCCGCGGCTTCGAGCCAGCGGCGATAGTCGTCGAAGTCCTGTCCCGCGGTGGCCATCAGGCGCGGCCGCTCGCCGAGCAGCGCGAGGGTGTAGGCGATATTGGGCGCGCAGCCCCCGCGCCGCTTGTCCATCGAATCGACGAGGAAGCTGAGGCTGACCCGCTGCATGTGCTCCGGCAGGAAGTGCTCGGTGAACTTGCCCGGGAAGGACATCAAATAATCGAAGGCGATGGAACCGGTGATGACGGTGGACATTTGGGACCAGTTGGCGCGGTCTTCAGACCGCGCGTTACCGAGTAAACAGGGTTGCTGATTCCAGCACGCCCGACCTGAAGGTCGGGCTAACTGGGCGAATTCATGTACCTCCCGATGATCGGGGCCAGTTCGCGCTTCACCCGATCGGGCACGGCCTCGGGACGCGTGATGATCGCATGCTGGAGGGCGTTGGCGCACTCACAGGTGCGGGTGAACGGCAGGCGCGAGACCGCCTCCGCAATGACCTCCTGCGCGGTCTTCGCGTTGGCGACCAGGTTCTGGATGATCATGTCGACCGTGACCGAGTCATGGTCCGGGTGCCAGCAGTCGTAATCGGTCACCAGCGCGATGGTCGCGTAACAAATCTCCGCCTCCCGCGCGAGCTTCGCTTCCTGCAGGTTGGTCATCCCGATGATGTCCATCCCCCACGAGCGATAGAGCTTCGATTCCGCCAGCGTCGAGAACTGTGGGCCTTCCATGCAGACATAGGTGCCGCCCTGGTGCACGGTGGCGCCGGCCGTCCGGCACGACTCGTACGCGACTGCACCGAGAAGGCCGCAGACGGGGTGCGCGAAGGCGACGTGCGCGACGAGGCCGTTCCCGAAGAACGTGCTCACGCGCCCCTTCGTGCGGTCGAAGAACTGGTCCGGGATGACGAGGTGCTGGGGCACGTACTGTGCCTGCAGCGATCCCACGGCGCTGGCCGACAGGATGAACTCGACGCCGATCGATTTGAAACCGAAGATGTTGGCGCGGTAATTGAGCTCCGTGGGCATCCGCGTGTGGCCCGCGCCGTGCCGCGCGAGGAACGCCACGCGCTTCCCCCGCAGCGTCCCTGTCAGGTACGGACCCGACGGGTCGCCAAACGGCGTCTCCACCTTCCGCTCGTCCCGGTCGGTCAGCTCCGCCATGTCATACAGACCGGACCCGCCGATGATTCCGATTCCGACTCGCTCGCTCACGCTCTGCTCCAATCGCGTTCTTCCGGCTGACGCCGGAGGCTACCGGGTCGTCAGGGGCTCCACGAACGGGCGGCCATTCTTCTCGCGTATGTATCCGGCCGCGACCGCGGGATCGTGCTCGAAGACGATCAGGTATTCGCGCTCGATCGCCTCGCGCACGAACGCGCGCTTGAACTCGAGCGTCTCCATCGGGTAGAGGTCGTACGCCATGATCCACGGCACCTCCACATGCGCCGTCGTCGGAATCAGGTCCGCCACGAAGACCGCCGTCCTGCCACGGGACTCGAGATAGATGATGTGATGAAACCGCGTGTGGCCACCCGTGCGGCGCATCCGGATTCCCGGCGCGACCTCGGCGTCGTCGGAGACGAGCGTGAGGACGCCGGCCTCCTGCAGCGGGACGTAGTTCTCGGCGAAGTAGCTGGCGCGGTTCCGCTCGTGCGGATGGTTCGCGTCTTCCCATTCCCCCCGGTTCGCCAGATAGCGCGCGTTGGGAAAGCGCGGCTTCACCACGCCCGATGCGTCCGTTGCGGTGAACCCGCCGGCGTGGTCGAAGTGCAGGTGCGAGGCGAGGACAACGGCGACGTCCTCCGCGCGCACGCCTGCCTGCGCCATCGTGACGTTCAGGTTCTCGCGCCGGTCGAAGCCGTAGATGTCGGCGCTCCTGGCGTCCATCTTGTCGCCGCAGCCGGCGTCGATGATCATCAGGGAACCCGATGACGGCCGTACGAGCAGCGGCCTCATCGCCATCGTGATCCGGTTGCGGTCGTCGGCCGTGGCGCGCTTCTGCCAGAGGGTCTTCGGCACCACGCCGAACATCGCCCCGCCGTCCAGGCGGAAATAGCCGTCGAGCAGGGGCGTCAGCTCAAAATCGGGAAGGATTCGAATCTCGAAGGAACTCATTCGGCTCCTTCGATTCCTTCCCTTTGGGTCAACTCGACGAGGACACCATGCGCCGAAGCAGGATGAATGAACGCGACGAGCGATCCGTGGGCGCCCTCACGCGGAGCCTCGTCGATCAGCCGCACGCCGCGAGCCTTGAGCTGCGCGAGGGCGGCCGCGATATCGTCGACGCGCAGCGTGATGTGATGGAGGCCCGGCCCTCGCTTGGCGACGTGCCTGGCAATCGGCGAGTCCTCGCTCGTGGCTTCCAGCAGCTCGATGGCGGAGTCGCCCACCGGGATGAAGTGCGCGCGCACGCGCTGCGACGCGACCTCTTCGGGCGCCTC
>JANOJK010001091.1:0-1551 GCA_031408165.1 Acidobacteriota bacterium
ATCGGCGCGACTGGCTCGTCGAGTGGAAATGGGACGGCATCCGCGCGCAGCTCGTCCGCCGGAGCGGCGAGACCTGGTTGTGGTCTCGCGGCGAGGAGCTCATCACGCGGCGCTTTCCCGAGATCACCGCGGCCGCCACGCATCTGCCCGACGGCACCGTGCTCGACGGCGAGGTCCTCGCGTTCGCGGACGGCCGGCCGATGCCGTTCGCCGCGCTGCAGCAGCGCATCGGACGCCAGAAGCTGGTCGCGCAGGTCATGCGCGCGGTGCCGGTCGTCTTCGTCGTCTACGACATCCTCGAGCGTGACGGCGCCGACATCCGCGACACGCCCCTCTCCGAACGCCGCGCCGCGCTCCAACAACTCGTGACCGGCGGCGTGCTGCGGCTGTCGGAGGAGGTGGACGCCGCGCCCTGGGACGCGCTCGCCGTTCTGCGCGGGGAGTCGCGCGCGCGAGGTGTCGAAGGGTTCATCCTCAAGCGCCGCGACTCGCTGTACGGCGTCGGCCGCCGCAAGGGGGCATGGTGGAAATGGAAGATCGATCCGTTCACCGTCGACGCCGTACTCATCTACGCGCAACCCGGCAACGGCCGGCGCGCGAGCCTGCTCACCGATTACACGTTCGGCGTCTGGCACGAGGAACAGCTCGTCCCGGTGGCGAAGGCCTATTCGGGGTTGTCCAACGTGGAGATCGAGGAGATGGACAAGTGGATCCGGCGTCACACGCTCGAACGCCACGGTCCGGTTCGAGCCGTGGACCCGGTCCAGGTGTTCGAGCTCGGCTTCGAGGCGATTGCCGCCTCATCCCGGCACAAGAGCGGGATCGCCGTCCGCTTTCCTCGCATGCTGCGCTGGCGAAAAGACAAACCAGCGTCGGAAGCCGACACGCTCGAGTCATTGCGCAACCTGATCAAGTAGCTCACAGCCAACTACGAGCGGAGCTGGAAGCTGGAAGCTGGAAGCTGGCAGCTGAGAGCTGGGAGCTGGCAGCTGGAAGCTGGGAGCTGGGAGCTGAAGTGAGCACGCTTCTTGCGACAGGTCCGCGAGGATAGCCAGATGCGGACTTTGTGGGTCGTCGCCTTCTCACTTCTCGCCGGCTCGGCCGTTCTGCCGGCACGTGAACGCGTGTCCGCTGTCAACCCGGTCTCGAGTTTCTTCTCCCGCACCGAACAGCCGCTGCATCAATACCGCGCCTTCCGGCGCATGCACGCCAAATGCGACAACGGCAAGTACGAGGCCTGGCTCGACGTCTGGACCGAGTTGAAGGACGGCCGGTTCAGCTACGAGATCGTGTCCGAGCGTGGCTCCGACATGGCTAGGGGAAAAGTGCTCCGGCCGATGTTGACGCGCGAGGAGGAGCTCGTCAACAAGGGGGACGGCAGCAGGTCGGAACTGACAGCCGATAATTACGAATTCACCGAAGCGGGCCGCGACAGCGACGGCGCCCGCGTCGTCCAGATGAAGCCGCGGCGGCACGACGCCCTGCTCGTGGACGGACACGCAGTGATCAACGACGGCGGCGACCTGCTGCGCGTGGAAGGTAAGCTGTCGA
>JANOJK010001115.1:0-5487 GCA_031408165.1 Acidobacteriota bacterium
GCTGAAATCGCAAAAGCAATTGGTGAAGGCAGTAAGGCAGAAGAAGGTGGAGACTGGGGTTGGATCCAGCCGTCGAAATTAAGGCCGGAATTATCTGATTTGTGTGCAAAACTGAAATCTGGCGAAATAAGCCAGGTGACAAAAGTTGAAGATGCTCCTGATGGAGGTCGCGGACCGGCTGTCGCTCAAGGGAGAGCTCGAAGTGGCGCGCGAGATCCAGCTCGCGATGCTGCCGATCGGCACCTACCTGGCGGGCGACTCGGAGATCTGCGGCATCACGCGCCCGGCCAACACCGTCGGCGGTGATTTCTACGACGTGCTTCCGCTCATCGACGACGTCGAGGGGCGGGTGATCGTCACGATCGGCGACGTCGCGGGGAAAGGGAGCCCGGCGGCGCTGCTGATGGCGTTGCTCCTGGCGGTGCTGCGCACGCTGGTCGACGAGAAGCTCGAAGCGCGCGCGCTCGTCGCGCGGCTGAACACGCAGATCTGCCGCCACAGCCCCGGCTCGCGCTTCATTACCCTGTTCTACGGCGTGTTCACGCCGGCCACCGGGGCGCTGACCTACGTCAATGCCGGACAGAATCCGCCACTGCTCAGGCGCGTGGACGGTTCGATCGAGCGCCTCGGCGGCACGGGGATCGCGCTCGGGATGTTCGAGGGCTCGGTTTACGAGGCGGTCGAGACGACGGTGGGCCATGGCGATCTGCTCGTGCTCTACAGCGACGGCATCACGGAGGCGGAAAACCCGAAGGGGGAGCCCTTCGAAGAGGCGGGACTCGAGCGCTTTCTGGCGGCGCGGGGCGGAGAGTCGCCCGCGCAACTGGCGCCCGCCATCCTCCACGCGGTGGAAGCTCACGCCCGCGACTCGCGATTCACGGACGATTTGACCGTGCTGATCCTCAAGCGCGGTGTCCAGGGGTAGCGTTCGTTCCACCGTCGCCGCCACGCGCGCCCCGTCCGATTCCGGTGTCTAATGAACCTCCCATGGGTCTCCGCCAGTTCGCGGCCTGCGCGTGGCTTCTGCTGTCGCCGGTGACGGCCGCGGCGGCGCAGCCTGCGCGGGCGCAGCCCGGGCCCACGGGGATCGACGCGCTCGTCATCGCCGTCGAACGGGCCGTCGAAGCGGGTGACGCGGAGGCCTTGCGCGCCCTCGCGCGCCCCGACGTCCGCCCGGCGCCCCTCTCCGAATTCGTCCAGAGCATGACGTTTCCGAAGGCGACGCATTCGACGGTGAAGGAGCGCGATCGCGCGCCGCTCGAATCCGGCCGGTTCCGCCTGCTCCTCGAAACGCTGACCGACCGGGAGGCGGAAGGCCGGGTCACGACGTGGCGCCTCGACGTCGAGCCCACAGGAGCCGAGCCGGCGCCCTGGAGAATTGCCGATGTGGAGCGCCTGTCGGTGATCGGCGGCCTGTACCGGCTGACCCTCGACACGACGCTGGAGTACGAGGTGAAAGACCTCGTCGTCAACGCGCCGGACCTCACCTTGTCGCTGCCATCGGGCCATGCGTTCGTGTCCAGGACCCCCGACGGGCCGACCGCCCTCGTGCTGCTCGGACGCGGGCGAGTCGAGTTCAAGCCGCAACTGGAGGCCGAGCGTGGCCAGGTCCGGATCTTTTCCGGTGCCGACGTCCTGGAGACCGGCTTCGACCTCGTCTTCGTGCGTCTGCCGCCGCACGAGTTTGGCGCACGCGTCGCGACACAGGCCTTGAGGCCGCGGCCGGTCGATCCCGGGCACCTCCGCCGCGCGATCCAGGCGTTCGACACGTTTCTGCCGAGAAGCTTTCAGCTCGGTCTGAACGACCTCAGCGCCGCGCGCTGGTCGCTGACTCCGTCTTCCAACGACTTCGTCGCGGAAATCGTGACCGGCCGCTACGGTCCGCTGACCTACGCGCGCGCCAACTCGGAACCTGAGGACATCTCCTTCTTCGATCGGCGCCGCCACCGCAACATCGCCGTCTACCCGTCGGAGGCGAAGCTGGCCGCGCGCGGACGCTTTTTCAGCGAGGACGCGAAGCTCGAATACGACATCGTCCGCTACGAGATCGACACGGCGTTCGCGCCAGAGCGCCACTGGATTGACGGCACGGCGAAGCTCACGATTCACACGCGGTCGTCCTCTCTCTCCACGCTGACGCTGCGTCTCGCGGACTCGCTCGTCGTCCGCCACGTGTCGTCGCCGCAGTTCGGCCGGCTCCTGCACCTGCGCATTGTCGGCCAGAACAGCGTGCTCGTGGGCTTCCCGGCGACCGTCGTCGGAGACACCGACATCGACCTCGTGATCACGTATGGCGGCCGCCTGCTGCCACAGAGTGTCGATCGGGAAGCGGTCACGGCCGTGCGCGATCAGATTCAGGAAGACGCCGTCCTCATCCCGCTCGAGCCGCAGTTCCTGTACAGCAACCGGAGTTACTGGTATCCGCAATCGCCGGTCACCGATTACGCGAGGGGGAGGCTGTCGTTTACGGTGCCGGGGGAGTTCGAGGTGATCGCGAGCGGCATGCCGGAGGGACCGCCGGTGCTGATGCCGGGGGCGCCGGGGGCCCGGCCGCGCAAGAAGTTCGTGTTCGAGGCGGGGAAGCCGACCCGGTACTTCGCCTGCCTCGTGAGCCGTTTCCAGTCAGCGCCGCCGATCCCGTTGAAGGTGCTCGACGAGGGCGACCCCATCTCGCTGACGGTCGCCGCCAATCCTCGCCTGTTCAACCGGGCCCGTGAGCTCGGCGTGAAAGCGACGGAGATCATGAAGTTCTACGGACGGCTGATGGCCGACGCGCCGTACGACGCCTTCACGCTCGCGCTGACCGAGAGCGATCTTCCGGGCGGCCACAGCCCCGCATACTTCGCGATGCTCAACCAGCAGCTGCCGATGTCGCCGTTTGTCTGGAACAACGATCCGGTATCGTTTCCGAACTATCCGTCGTTCTTCATCGCGCACGAGCTCGCACACCAGTGGTGGGGCCAGGCGATCGGATGGAAGAACTATCACGAGCAATGGCTGAGCGAGGGGTTCGCGCAGTACTTCGCGGCCCTCTACGCGGGCCAGGAGCGCGGGCCGGAGCAGTTCGTGTCCGTGTTGAAGCAGATGCGGCGGTGGGCCATCGACAGCTCGCCGCAGGGACCGGTGTATCTCGGCTATCGCCTCGGGCACCTCAAGGCGGACGGGCGGGTCTTCCGCGCGCTCGTCTACAACAAGGGCGCGATGGTGCTGCACATGCTCAGGCGCCTGATTGGGGACGAGGCGTTCTTCGCCGGACTCCGCCACTTCTACACCACGTGGCGGTATTCGAAGGCCGGCACCGACGACTTCCGCCTGGCGATGGAGAAAGCGAGCGGCCAGCCGCTCGAACGGTTCTTCGAGCGGTGGATCCACGGCGCGGGCATTCCCACCGTCCAGTTCTCGTCGCGCGTCGACGGCAGCGCCCTCCACGTGCGCTTCGATCAGAAGGGTGACATCTTCGACATCCCGATCACCGTGACGATCCAGTACGCCGACGGCACGGCAAAGGATGTCGTGGTCAAGGTCATCGAGGCCACCACCGAACAGACCATTCCGCTCAAGGGCGCGCTGCGCGGGATAGACGTCAACAAGGACGCCGGATCGCTAGCGGAGGTGGAGCGGCGCGAACCGTAGCACCCTTTCGAATTTGCCGAAACGTGACACGGTGTTGTTCACCAGGTCACGTCCCTTCAGTACAACGGTGCTTCGTTGATCCGTACTGGAGGTAGTCAAGATGAAGATGTCATTTGAAGGTGCGAGGCTGGCGACCGTTGGTGGTCTCCTCCTCGCGGGTACCGTCCTTGCCGCTGACGGCACCCGTTTCTCGAGTTTCACGCCGCTGGCCAGTTCAGCCGGCCCGACCGCTGACGAAGCCGCGCCCATTACGTTCGGCAATCCGGCTTTCGAGCAGCGCTCCATTGCCGATCGCGCCTCCCAGCTGGCGGCCGGCGTACCCAACTCCGGCAACTGGGACATGAACACCTTGAACGAGAGAGGCGCCCACAAGGGCCGCTACCTGTTTACGGTCTTCGAGACCGGACAGTCGGGCGTGCAGCGACATGACCGCCTCACCGGTCAGACGGACACGATCTGGCAGAGCCTGTTCCCGCTGAGCCATGTCGCTTTCGATGCGGTCTTCTGGACTCCCTGGGGCACGCTGATCACGGCCGAGGAATCATGGGAAACCGCCGCCGGCGGATCAACTTCCCCCTATGGACGGTTGTTCGAGCTGAAGAACCCGATCGACGCGCCGGGCATCATCAACCCTCTGACAGCCGTGAGCAACCTGAACGCGGACTTCACCCATCAGAACGTGATCCCGCGGACGTCCCACGAAGGGATCCAGTTCGACCAAGCCGGCAACATGTACTTCATCGATGAGTTGAACGGCGGGAGCGTCTACAGGTACTCCTCGGCAGCCAGCCTCCGGGAGGTCCGGCACGGGGCTGACTACTTCGCCGCCGGACAGACCTTCGTCCTGCGGGTTGGCGACGGCAATACGCCGAACGCCACGGGCCAGTACACCTGGGTTCCCTTCACGGACGCGACGGGTGCCGCGCTGCCGGGGGCCCTGACCATCACGGATACGAGAGGCGTCACCTCGGTCGATGCTCGCAACACCACCGACCTGGCGGCGTTCAAGGGCACGGACTACCAGCGCCCCGAGGACCTGCAGATCCGGGCGGGGAAGGACGGCGAGTATCTCTACATCGCAACGACCACCACCAACGAGGTGTACATCCTCAATCTGAAAAGGCAGACGATCTCGGTCTTCGCAAGCCGGAGCACGATCGACCTCGCCACGGGCTTCCGGTGGGTGCGGCGCTGGCCAGCCCTGACAATCTGGCGATCGACCACGAGGGAAACATCTACATCGTCGAGGATCGCAACGGCGGGGTCGATGACGACATCTGGTTCGCCAAGGACCGGAACCGCGACGGCGACCTGAATGACCCAGGGGAGGGCCTGGCGCGGTGGGCGTCGAACGGCACGGTGGGTTCGGAGTTCACCGGCCTGTACTTCGACCCGGCGAACAAGCGCCGCGCCTGGGTCAACATCCAGCATCCGAGAAGCGGGAACGATCGGACCATCGAGATCACGATCCCACGTGGTCACGACAAGGATGATGACGACGACGATGACGACGACGACCGCAGG
This sequence comes from Acidobacteriota bacterium, assembly GCA_031408165.1. Classification (GTDB taxonomy): domain Bacteria; phylum Acidobacteriota; class Vicinamibacteria; order Vicinamibacterales; family 2-12-FULL-66-21; genus JAICSD01. Next base: position 5,158 of record JANOJK010001115.1, read on the forward strand.
CACGAAGCTTGGGAGACATCCTGGGTCATTATCTTCATCTACGTGAGTGACAGACTTGTTCGACTCATAGAGTTCAATGAGCTCGCTTTCCGTTAGTGGGGGAAATGAGCCTTGTTCGACTTGTCCAGGTATCCAACAATCAGTTTCTTGATTTACACGAAGGTACTTTGCAGCATCAATTGGTGAGAACTCCTCACCACAGGCATGAATGTTAACGATTTCAGAACGACGTGCGATCGATAAGTTTTCTCGAACTCGGCGTAGATCTTTGACAAGTCTCGCTCGTCGGTCCTTGAGGCCTTCAATTTCGCTCACCAATTGCTGCTGCAA
>JANOJK010001116.1:0-1750 GCA_031408165.1 Acidobacteriota bacterium
CGCTCCATGACGACGGCGCATCGATCACGGTGACCGACGACGGCCGCGGGATTCCGGTCGACAAGCATGCGAAGACGAAGAAGAGCGCGCTCGAGGTCATCTTCACCACGCTCCACGCCGGCGGCAAGTTCGGGGCCGGGAACTACAAGACCGCCGGCGGGCTGCACGGGGTCGGCGCGAGCGTCGTCAACGCGCTGTCGAAAGAGCTGATCGCCACCGTCAAGCGCGAAGGCGCGACGTGGGAGCAGCGCTTCCGGCAGGGCGTCCCGGTGGACGGCGTGAAGAAGCTCGGTCCCGCCCGGGGGACGGGGACGACGGTCTTCTTCCGGCCCGACGCCACGATCTTCCCGAAGGTCGAATTCGACGGCGCCGTCATCAAGGAGAGGCTCGAGGTCGCGAGCTACCTGCACAAGGGGGTGAAGATCGCGTTCGAGGACGAGGGTACGGGCGAGAAGGCGGTCTTCCAGCACTCGGAGGGGCTGGTCGAGTACCTGAAGAAGATCGTCACCGAGCGGACCGCCACCCCCGTGCACGACGCGCCGTTCACGCTCACGCGGGAGAACGACGAAAGCGGGATCAGGCTCGACATGGTGCTGCAGTGGACCCAGTCGACCGACGAGCACGTGCGCAGCTACGTCAACGGCATCCCGACCTCGTCGGGCGGCACCCACGAGAACGGCTTTCGCACCGGCCTCGGCAAGGCCGTGCGCAATTTCATCGAGACGCACAACCTGTCGCCGAAAGGGGTGACGCTCAGCGCCGAGGACATCCGCGAAGGGCTCGTGGGGGTGCTGAGCGTGTTCCTCGCGGAGCCGCAGTTCCAGGGACAGACCAAGGATCGGCTGAACAATCCGGAGGCGACCGCGGCGATCGATTCGCAGGTCCGTCCGGCGCTCGAGCACTGGCTCAACACCAACATCTCGGTGGCGGAGTCGATCGTGGCCCGGATCATCCTGTCGGCGCGGGCGCGCGAGGCCAGCCGGGCGGCCCAGCAGGAGGTCACGCGCAAGACCGCGACTTCCGGCCGTCTGACGCTGCCGGGCAAGTTGAGCGACTGCTCGTCCCCCGGCCGCGAAGACAGCGAGATCTTCATCGTCGAAGGAGACTCGGCCGGAGGGTCCGCGAAGCAGGGGCGCGATCGCGCGCGGCAGGCGATTCTTCCGCTGCGCGGCAAGGTGCTCAACACCGAGAGCGCGTCGCTCGCGAAGGTCCTGGAGAACAAGGAGCTGACCGACCTGGTCACCGCGCTCGGCTGCGGCCTCGGAAAGAACTTCGACCTCTCGCGCGTCCGCTACGGGAAGATCATCATCCTCGCCGACGCAGATTCCGACGGTCATCACATCGCCACGCTGCTGATGACATTCATCTACCGTCACATGCAGCCGCTCATCACGGCCGGCCGCGTCTACCTCGCGCAGCCGCCGCTGTACCGGATCGATATCGGCAAGGAAAGCTACTGGGCGCTCGACGAAGCGCACAAGGCGCGCATCCTGAAACTGCACGCCACGGGGCGCTCCAACCCCGAGATCACGCGCTTCAAGGGCCTGGGCGAGATGATGCCGAAGGTGTTGTGGGAAACCACCATGAACCCTCGCACGCGGCGCCTGCTGCGGGTGGACATCGAGGATCAGATCGTCACCGACCGCGTGATCAACGAGCTGATGGGGAAAGACCCCTCGGCGCGCTTCCGGTTCATCATGGAACGCGCCGAAGAGGCCGTGGAACTCGACGTGTAACAACCAAGTTGCCC
>JANOJK010001174.1:0-2081 GCA_031408165.1 Acidobacteriota bacterium
GCTCTTCCCGGCGCGCCGCTGCAGGAGACCGTTCAAGGCCCGTCGATCCTGGCGCTCGGAGACTTTGTCGTGCCCGGCGGGTCCTCGCGGAGAAGGCTGGACAAGAAGGGGGGCCTGCTTCACCGCTTCGGCATGGACGACGCCTCCACCGGGGCGATGCTCCGCGACCTGATGGGCCGTGGCGGCCTCCCGGATTTCACGATCGCCTACTTCGCGGACAACGACTACCAGAGCCACAAGATCGGCCCGGTCGCCGCGCTGACGGTGCTGGAGCACATCGACCGCATGCTGGGCGAGGCATTCGAGGCGGGAGGCGGCATCGAGCGTGTGCTCGCCGATACCGTCGTCATCGTGACATCGGACCACGGTCACTGCGACATCCTGGCGGATCGCGCGCGCGCCGTCGTGCACCTCGACGGCCTGCTTGCGAACTTCCGTCAGGCGCGGCTTGGACAGGCGTGGGCCATCGGCGACGAAGTGATGATCTGCCCGAACATGCGTGCGGCGCAGATCTACGTGCGCCATCCAGAACCCCACGCGATCGAGGCGATTGGCGCCGCTCTTCTCGAAGACGCGCGCGTGGATCAGGTGATGTGGCGGACGGCACTGACGCGCCCGGGAGCCGCGGGGTACACGGTGACGTCGCATCGCGGGCGGCTCGAGTTTGGGCGTGCCGCCGGCGACGCATCGGGCGCGGACGTCTTCGGGGGTGCGTGGACGTGGACCGGTGACGCCGGCGCTGTCACGCTGGAGCAGGACGGGCAGGCGATCCTCTTTGCGGACTATCCCAACGCGTTCGAGCGCATCGCCGGCGTCCTCGATCTCGATCAGAGCGGAGACATCTGGGTCACCGCGAAAGCGGGGTGTGAGTTCGAGGTGCCCGGTGGGAAGGCCCATGTCGGAGGAGCCTCGCACGGCGCGCTCCACAGGCTGGATTCGCTCAGCCCGGTGATCATCGCGGGCGGCGGGACCCGGCATGCGCTCCCGCGGCACATGCGGCTGGTGGACATCGCTCCCCTCTGCATGGAGATCCTCGGGATTGCGATGCGGTATCGGGTCGGCGATCCGCGGCGTCCCTCACCGGCGGAACGATCGTAATCCACGCCGCACCTTGACGGACGAGTGCTGCGGCGACGGTGAGTAGCTGATTGTCTGTACGTGCCTCCCCCCGATCGTCACGCGGGGCTACCCGCGAGCGCCAGACGGGGGTTGATGACGAGCAGTTGCCGGACTTCTGTGTCAGCAAATCCCGCCGTTTTCAGAGCGGGGATGAAGGCGGTGAAGAGCGTGTCGTAGGGCCGGAACTGACCGCCGCCGGGCTCGCCGACGCGGTACCAGCCGGCGTCGTGTGACACCAGCACGCGTCCGAGCAGTCCCTGCTCCTTCATCCGGCGTACGAGCTCGACGTGCCGCGCGACGCTCGTGCCGCTGAGGCCATCGAACTCCACCCATGCGCCTCGTCGTGCCGCGCGCGCGTGGAAGGTGTCGTTCTGCTCCGCCTGGGCATGCACCCAGATGAATGCGGAGAGCGGCACCCCGGCACGCTCGAGCAGGTCGAGCTCCTCGAGCGCGGTGGCGCCCGCTCCGGTGTGAGAGGCGATGGACAGGCCGGTTTCACGGTGCGTCAGCGCCGCGGCACCGACCAGCTTCGCGTCCACTACTGAGAGGGGACTGCCGTCAACGCCGATCTTCATGAACGCCGGCTTGATCCCGGTGTCGTCGATGCCGCGTTCACATTCGCGTACCCATCGCGCGGCGAGTCGTTCGGTGGTTTCGTCGAACGCGTGCGCCGGGAGGTGCTTGTCGTTTGCGGCCCCGTAATAGCCCGTGTTCGAGAGGATGTGGACATCGGAGGCCTCTGACAGTCGCCGCAGCAGCCGCGGATCGCGGCCCAGGTAGGCCGGCGTGCACTCGACCAGCGTTTCGCATCCCAGTCGCCTGGCCTGTTGCAGGTGCGGCAGCACGGCGTTGAAGACGGCGTCCGTGTCGTATCGCGACGGGCTCACCTGGGCGGCGCCGACGAAATCCACGAGGATGTGCTCGTGCATCAGCGTGACCCCGAGCCGATCCGCCGCGACGGG
>JANOJK010001034.1:0-2235 GCA_031408165.1 Acidobacteriota bacterium
GCGACCTGCAGCGCCGGAAGCAGCCCGCACCCGAGACCGGCGCCGAGCGACACGGCGATCGCGAACGCCTGGACCTTCAGATCGAAGGCGAGATCGGCGAGCCGGGGGAAGTCTTCGGGCAGGAGCGACGGCAGCGCGCGGTGCATCAGTGCGGCGACCGCCAGCCCCGCAATGCCGCCGAGCAGGCCGAGCAGCAGGTTCTCGACGAGCGTCTGCCGCACGAGCCGGCCGCGCCCCGCGCCCAGCGCCGCGCGGACCGCCAGTTCGCGCCGCCGCGCCGTCGCGCGCGCCAGCTGCAGGCTGGCCACATTCGCCGTCGCGGTCACGAGCAACAGGGCGACAGCCGCCAGCAGGATGACGATCGCCGGCCGGACGTCGGCCGTCATCGACTCGAGCAGCGGCACGGCCGTGACCTCGATGGCGCCGCTCGTCCCGAAGACGGCCATCGCCACCACCCCGTGCTCCGGCGCGGTGCGCCCGCGCGCAGTGCCCTCCGCCGCCGCCTGTTCGGGCGTGGCGCCGTCGCGCAGCCGTCCGAGCGCCTGGAACATCGAGATCGAGAAGCCCGCCTGGCCCGGCGTGGCGACGGGCCGCACGTGGAACGGCACCCAGGCGCGCGTGTCGCGATCCGGGAACGCGAAAGACGCCGGCATGACGCCGACGATCGTGTAGGTCGTGGCGTCGAGCCGGAGCGGTTGCCCGATGACGTCGCTGCGGCCCCCGAAGCGCTGCTGCCAGAACCCGTGCGAGACGATGACGATCGGCGGCCGGCCCGGCTCCTCCTCGCCTGGCGTGAAGGCGCGGCCCACTGCCGGCAACCCGCGCAGCATCGGCAGCAGGCCCGGCGTGACGCCCGCGATCGTGATGCGCTCCGGTGTGCCGCCGGCCGCCATCGTGACGGTCTCGACCGACCAGGCGCCGAGGGCGTCCAGGGTCGTCGCGCCGTCGCGCCATTGGTTGTATGCGACGTTGGTCATCAGCGGCCGGAAGCGGCGCGTGCTGCCCTGGCGGGTCTCGTACAGGCGGACCAGTCGCGGCGCGTCGGCCCACGGCAGCGGCTTCAGCAGCACGCCGTACGCCACGCTGCCAAGGACGGTCGTGGCCGCGATGCCGAGCGCCATCGTGGCGATGACGAGCGCCGCGTAGGCGGGTTGCCGCCGGAGGAGCCGCCACGCGAATCGCGCGTCCTGCATCACCGATCCGAGCCCCGACGCGGACCCCGCGGGGGGCACCACGGCCGGCTCGCGCCTGGGCCGGCGGTGGAGAAGCGCGGGGTCGGCGGCCCATGCGGCCATCTGTCCCAGGACCCGGCGCTCGGATTCGGCCGGCTCACAGCCTTCGGCCCGCGCCGCCGCGTAGGTGGCCGCGGCGTGCTGCGCAAGCTCCTCGAGGATGTCCTCGTCCGGGGTGGCGGCGCCAAACGCCGACGCGATGCGTTGTTTCCAGTCCATGAACGTTCCCCAGGGGCCCTGCCTTCTGCCTGCTGTGTTACGCCGTCCGGATTCTTGCCACGCGGTTGAGCGCCACGAAGAACGTGTCCCAGACTCCGCGCTGGCTGGCGAGCGTCCGCCGGCCCGTGCGCGTGAGCTTGTAGTAGCGGCGGCGGCGCTGTCCGGCTCGCTCCACCCAGCGCCCCTCGATGAGACCGCGGTCTTCCAGCCGGTAGAGGGTGGGGTAGAGGGAGGTCACGTGGAAGCTGATCGTCCCCTTGGAACGGCTGGCGATCAGCTGGCCGATCTCGTAGCCGTGCCGCTGGCGCTCCTCGAGCAGGGCGAGGATCAACAGCTCCGCGCTGCCGCGTTTGAGCTCCCGTTCGAGTGTGTGCGCCACCATATGTGGGCACAACTAATATCAGGCCGGGCGGGGGAGGTCAAGGGATGGCTCATGGGGCGGCTGCACGGGGTGAACACGTCGGCCTGGCGCTGCTTGGCCTGCGCGAACTCGAGCACGTCGGCGATCGCCTGGGCGGTGCCGCTTCCGAGCTGGCCCTGATCGTACACGGGCGGCTGCTCCCCCCCGCATGTCGATCCGCGCGGGGAGCGCGCATGCTCGTGCAATACATCGGCGTCACGTCAGCGGCTCGGGCAGGCGCGGCCCGGCTGACGGAGTCAGGGGTCCGAACGGGCACGAAACGGGTTATAGTCCGCCCATATGGATGCACTCGAACTCTGGTCGATGTTGTTCGTCTTCATGCTGGCGACGTTCGTGGGGTTCCAGGTCATTCAGAACGTCTCC
>JANOJK010001215.1:0-2307 GCA_031408165.1 Acidobacteriota bacterium
CGCTCCACGATGCCCTTCATGTCGTCGCGCGGGATGTTCTCGGTGCCCTTGAAATTCATGTGCTCGACCCAGTGGGACACCCCCGTCCGCCCCGGCGCTTCGTCACCCGAGCCCACGCGGTACCAACACCAGACCGAGACGAGGGGAGCGGTGTGTAGCTCCTGGACGAGGATCTTGAGGCCGTTGTCGAGTACTACGGAGCGCACCCCATGAATTATATAGGGTAGCGTTGGCGCAGCCCTTGCAGCCTCAATCCACGACACCTGTGAAAGCTCGGCAATAGAAGCTAGACAATGGAGAGAAAAATCATGTTGAAACGGACGGTTCTCAGCGCGTTCTGCGCCGCGGCCCTGCTCTTGACCGGCGTTGCGTACGCTCAGGACAGCGCAACTTTGACTCTGCGCTCCGGCGAGAAGGTGAGCGGACAGCTTGTCGACCTCGGCGGCGTCGGTTACACGGTGCGCGTCAACGGCGCCGAACGCCAGATCCCGCAGAACGACGTGTCGGTCATCGATTTCACGGGCGGCACCATGAGCGACGCCGACTGGGCGAAGTTCAACGGCCAGTCGCAGATTGTCCTGCGCAACGGCCAGACGATCGACGGCTCGTTGTACGACATCGGCGGCGCGAGCCCGCTTCGCCTGACCATCCGCACCGGCAACGGTGAACGCGAACTGTCCTCGGGTGAAGTCGCGCGCATCGTCATTTCGCGCCCCGGCAACGCCGTCGCGACGTCCGGCACGGCGAGCCCGAGCACGCCCGCGGTCGCGGGTGCGGTCACCGTCCAGTCGAACCAGCCCTGGACGTCAACCGGCATCACGGTTCGCAAGGGCCAGAGAATCACCCTGGCGACGACCGGCGAGGTGCAGCTGAGCGAGGACGCCAACGACCTCGCTGACGCCAACGGCGCCAAGGGCGGCCGCAAGATCGCGAACGGCCCGCTCCAGAACACGCTCGCGGGCGCGCTCATCGGCAGGATCGGGAACGGCACGCCCTTCGGCATTGGGGGACAGACCACCATCGTCGCGCCGGCCTCCGGGCTGCTCCACCTGGGCATCAATGACGACGGTTTTGCCGACAACAAGGGGAACTTCCAGGTCGTCATCCGGTAACTCGAGCGGACCCTGGGATTGGTCTGCGGGCCGGCCGCCTTCTGGCGACCGGCCTTTTTTGCGTACAATTGGCGGATACGCATGACCGACTGGAAGGACACCCTGAACCTGCCCCGCACGGGGTTCCCGATGAAGGCGAACCTCCCGACCACCGAGCCCGAGACGCTCGCCCGGTGGAAAGCCATGGATCTGTACGGGAAGATTCAGGCGGCACGGAAAGGTCGGAAGAAGTTCGTCCTGCACGACGGCCCTCCTTACGCCAACGGGCAGATCCACCTCGGCACGGCGCTCAACAAGCTGCTGAAGGACTTCGTGGTGAAGTCGCGGTCGATGGCGGGGTTCGACGCCCCTTACGTACCTGGGTACGACTGCCACGGGCTGCCGATCGAGTTGAAGGTCGACCGGGAGCTCGGGGCGAAGAAGCGCGAGATGACCGTGGCGGACTTCCGCCGGGCGTGCCGCGCGTATGCCGAACGATACATCGGCGTGATGACGGAGGAGTTCCAGCGGCTGGGCATCCTGGGTGACTGGGACCATCCTTACCTGACGATGAACTTCGCGTACCAGGCGGCGATCGCGCGCGCGCTCGGGAAGTTCGTCGAGAAGGGGCTGGTCTACAAGGGGAAGAAACCGGTCCACTGGTGCATCCACTGCCGCACGGCGCTGGCGGAAGCGGAGGTCGAGTATGAAGAGCACGCCTCCCCTTCGATCTACGTGGAGTTCGCGCTCTCGCCCGACAGCGCCGACGAGCTGTCGCGCCGCATCCCGGCGCTGAAGGGCCGCGAGGTATCGGTCCTCATCTGGACGACCACGCCGTGGACGATCCCGTCGAACCTTGCGATCGCGTTCCACCCCGAGTTCGACTACGCGGCGTATGACGCCGGCAGCCGCGCGGTAATCGTTGCCGAGGCGCTCGCGCCGAAGGTCGCGGAAGTCGCGGGCCTGACGTTCGGCCCGCCGGTGGCGCGCTTCAAGGGGGCGCAGCTCGAGCAGATCCGCTTCGTGCACCCGCTCTACGCGCGCATCTCGCTCGGGGTGCTCGGCGACTACGTGACGCTCGACGCCGGCACGGGCGCCGTGCACACGGCGCCGGGCCACGGGTCGGACGACTTCACCACGGGGATCCGCTACGGGCTGGAGATCTATGCGCCGGTCGGGCCCGGCGGGCATTTCCTCGAGACGGTCGAGATGTTCG
>JANOJK010001234.1:0-3490 GCA_031408165.1 Acidobacteriota bacterium
GCATCACGGCCGACAGCGCCACGCTGGCGAGAAGTCCCGGCCATGGCAGGCCGCCGCCGCGGAAATAGCGCTCCCCGCTCATCACGCGCAACAGCCCGAAGCGGGATGCCTCGTCAACGAACGCTTCGACGAGCGCCAGGAGGACGGCAGCGACGAGGGCAACGAGCAGGGGCCGCCAGATGTCGGCGAACACCGTGGACAGGAAGAACGCGAGGCTGAAGAACACCGCCCCGGCGACGAAGAGGCACAGGGCGTGCGCCAGCGCATCGCCGACCGCGTAGGTCTGCCCGATGCCCGGCGACAGCAGCGGAAGAAGGAGCGAGGGCACCAATGCGAGCACCGCGAGTTCGGCGAGGCCGGTCGCCGCGCGGACCGCCGTCAGCCGCGTGCGCGAGGCCGGCAGCGACAGCGTGAACAGCGCGCCGCCGCCGGACACTTGCGACAGCAGGCCCCCCGTGCCGAGCAGTACGGCGAAGATCGTCCACAACTGGATCCCGTTCTGGCTGTACCACTGCGACCACACGTAGCCGCGGTACTCCCGCGAGAGCTCCGCCGCCTCGCGGATTCGCCGCCCGATCTCACCCCCGGTCTCCATCGCGGGCATCATCGCCAGCAGCTCGACGACCTTGGGGTAGGTGAACACGGCGGCGCCCGCGGAGCAGACGAGCAGCGCCAGGCCGATCAGGAACCGCGATCGGGTTTCGAGCCACGACTTGTGCCAGAGCATCTCAGTTCTCCTCCGCGGCGACGGTCTCGAGGAAAATCTCTTTGAGCGTGACGGGGAACGACTCGACCGAGATGGGAGTCAGCGCGCGCGCCTCCGCCACGATCCGTTCGGAGCCGGCGCTCGAGATCAGGGTGAGCACGCGTCCTGTTCGACGGACGCGCTCGACGCCGGGCGCGCGGAACACGTGGTCCGGCGCATCGCCGTCGAACACGAGCTGGATCCGGCAATACCGCTCGCGAAGGTCGTCGAGGGCGCCCGTCACGACCGCGCGCCCGCGGTCGATGATCGCGACGCGATCGGCGATCTGATCGACTTCGGCGATCTGGTGCGACGAGAAGAACACCGTCATCTCCTCGCGCGCGACGTGGCCGACAATCACCTGCAGCACCTCCTCGGTCATCGCGGGATCGAGGCCGGAGGTCGGTTCATCCAGGATGAGGAGATCCGCCCCGCGGCAGAGCGCGAGCAGCAGCGCCAGCTTGGTGCGCATCCCGCGCGAGAGCGCCTTCACTGTCCTGTCCGCAGGCAGCTCGAACGCGCGGAGGTACCGGTCCTCCAGCTCCTTGCGCCACCGCGGGAAGAAGGAGGCGGTGAAGCGCACCATCTCCCCCACCGTGAAATAGTTGTAGAGCTCCTTGTCGTCGCTGACGAACCCGGTGCGGCGCCGGATGTCCACGCTCGCCTGTTCCGCCCCGGCGGGCAGCCCGAAGACGCGGGCCTCCCCTGCCGACGCCCGCGCCATGCCGAGCAGCACCTTGATGGTGGTCGTCTTGCCGGCGCCGTTCCTTCCGAGGAATCCGAAGATCGATCCCTTCGGCACCTCGAGGCTCAGGCCGCGGAGCGCCTCGATTCCCTCGTAGTGCTTCCGGAGATCGACCGTCTCGATGACGAGTGGATCAGCCACGATGTCCTCCAGTCCGCCGCCCCGCCAGCTCCGCCTCGACGAGCCGCCGGATTTCTTCGTCGGTGACGCCCTGCGCCCGCAGCCGCTCGATCGCGGCGGCGACGATGGCCTGGCCGGCGCGGACCTTGTCCGCCTTCTTCGGGTGCGCGTTCGCGGAGACAAACGCCCCCGCCCCGTGCCGGAGCTCGATCACCCCCTCGCGTTCGAGCTCCCGGTAGGCCTTGGCGACGGTGTTGGGATTGATCACGAGCTCCTCCGCCAGCGGACGCATGCCGGGCAGTTGATCGCCGGGCCGGAGCGCGCCGGTCTCGACGGCGTGCTTCACCTGCTCCATCAACTGGAGGTAGATGGGTACGCCCAACGACGGGTTCGGCCGGAACAGGATGTCAGCCACAGTGCTACTGAACTAATACAGTGACACTGTAGGAAAAGTTCCCGCGCGTGTCAAGTGCGGGGTGAGCCTCGCAACCGCGCCGTGAAATCTTTGGGACGCGATCCGTTTCTACTACACTGGCGGCCATGGGCTCCGAGCGCTTCGGCCGACCCCGAAAGGCACCGGCGTGCTGATCATCCTGGGCGGCCTGCCGGGCACGGGCAAGACGACGATCGCACGCGAGCTGGCCAAGGCGACAGGCGCCGTCCACGTCCGGATCGACTCGATCGAGCAGGCGCTCCGCGACAGCGGAAATGGCGACGGGCCGATGAACGATGCGGGCTACCGTGTCGGCTACGCGGTCGCGGAGGACAACCTGCGCCTCGGCCTTCTCGTCATCGCCGATTCCGTGAACCCGATCGCCGCCAGCCGTGAGGCCTGGCGCGCCGTGGCGCAGCGTGCCCGTGTGCGGGCCGTCGATATCGAGGTCGTCTGTTCGGACCCTGAGGCCCACCGTGCGCGGGTCGAATCCCGCGTCCCGGACATCCCGGGCCACCGGGTCCCGTCGTGGCAGGAAGTGGTCGATCGGGCGTACGAGCCGTGGCAGGGGGATCGGCTCGCCATCGACACGGCCGTGTTGCGCGTGGATCAGAGCGTCAAGCTGATTCGGCTGCGGGCCGGCGCCTGAAGGTCAGCGCGCCGGGTCCGTCGGGGCCATGTTGCGGATCGCGGCGACACGCCACGGTCCCGACCCGGCACGTATCATCACAAACGTGGTCCACATCCGCCGTGGGGCGGTGTCCTGCACCCCCCGAATCTCGTAGCGGCCGTCCGCAATGGCCACGCCCTGCGCCGGGAAGCGCACCGTTTCGATGGTGATCTGGCGGGTGCCCGGGTTGGATTGCGACGATGCCAACCCCCCCTTGACGACGTTGTCACGTCCTCTCCGCCACTCCCCTGCCGTCGTCAACTGATCGGCATCGTCGGTGAAGAGCGCGGCGATGAGGGCGCCGTCGCGCTTTTCACGGGCGTCGACGTATTTCCTGACGACCTCGCGGACCGCGGCCTCGTCCTCGGCAGAACGCCCGGCGCTCTGGCCGGCGACCGGGAGCGTGGCGACAACGCATAAGGCCAGGGCAACCAGCACACGCATTGAACACCTCATCTCGACACCATCACTTCCTGTCCATCCGCGCGGACCGACGACAAGGCTGTTTCGGCGGCGGCCTCGCGATCTCCCTGCGCCAGCGCCTTCTTCAGATCGCGCAACTCGAGTTGGAGGGCCCGCGGCCTCGGCCGTTTCGTTCATGGTCAGCCGCAAGAATACCCTCACACCCGCCCGCCCGTCCCGTCACCCGGCGGTTTGAGTCGAGGCTTCGTCAGCGGCCTTGCCGAAACTGCCCCACCCGCATAGGATGCCCGCGTGGATCGGATCCCTCGGCCAGCAGACGGCAGCGGTCCCTGCGGCGCCGGATGGTCCAGGCGG
>JANOJK010000012.1:0-3384 GCA_031408165.1 Acidobacteriota bacterium
TCAGCCCAGGCAGGACGCCAGCAGCCGTTGATAGCCGCCAATCGCGGCGTCGAGCTCCTCGAGGCGCAGGTGCTCGCGGTCCGTGTGCGCCACCAGGAACGATCCGGGGCCGTACAACAGCGGCGTGCCCCACCGATCGAGAAACGGCACGTCGGTCGTAAAGGGGAAGACCGCCGCCGGCATCCCCGGCACCGTGTGGAGGCGCACCAGGGGTACCCGAAGCACCTCGTCGATCTGCACGGCGGGCTCCAGGCTCCTGGCGGTGAGAAGGACCTCGTCCGCGGAACCCACGATCCGGAACATCACCTCGGCATGCGCGACGGGCGAAATCACGTTGGGCGCGATGCCTCCCTCGATGGAGCCCAGCGTATAGAAGGTCTCACCGAAATCCGGATCGGACGGCCATTCGAGCGTGCGCATGCGGATGAGCGCGTCCATCAGCTTGTCGATCGCCGACTCCCCCTCTTCCGGCGCGGCCGAATGCGCCGCGCGGCCGTGCGCGGTCAGCCGCAATCGCAGCACGCCGCGAGTCGCCAGCGCGAGCGTGCTGTCGGTCGGCTCGCCGTTGATCAGGAACGACGAACCAGGAGGCGTGGCGTTCGCGGCGCGCGCCCCGTCGCTCCCGCGCTCTTCCCCGACGAGGAACAGCAGCCCGACGCGACGCTCTCCGGCGGCCCGCAGGCGCTCCGCCGCCGCCATCTGCGCGGCCAGGATGCCCTTGGCGTCGCACGCGCCGCGGCCGTACAGCGCGCCCTCGCGCACGTCGCTCGGGAAAAACGGCGGCACGCAGTCGAAATGGGTGGAGAGGACGACGGTGGGCGGGCCGAGCCTGGCGAACAGGTTGAACCGGCCGTGTGCGACCGGCTGACGGTCCACCTGGTAACCGAGGCGCTCCAGCCGCCCGGCGAGCCATTCGCCGGCCGCCTGTTCACGGCCGGTCGTGGAATCGATGTCGATGAGCTCGCGCGCGAAGGCGACCGTGTCTAGCGTATCCATGCTTCAAGAGCGGTCCGTGCCGACGTCCGCTCGTCGCGGTACTTCACGATAATCGGCGTTGACACCGAAAGCCCCCATTCGCGCCCGCGCCCCGTCGAGATCGGACGCGTGCCGGGGACGACGACCGCCCCTTCGGGCACCACGAGCGGCTGCCCTTCTGCCGGTTCGATGACGCGATCGTTCGGCAGATCGTAGAGCGGCGTTGACCGGGTGAGGATCGTGCCGGCAGCCAGTACCGCCCGCCGCTTCACGATCGCCCCTTCGTAGACGCCGCAGTTTCCCCCTACCAGCACCTCGTCCTCGATGATGACCGGCAGCGCGCCGACCGGCTCGAGCACGCCGCCGATCTGCGCGCCGGCGCTCAGGTGCACCCGGCTGCCGACCTGCGCGCACGAGCCGACCAGTGCGTGCGAATCGATCAGCGTCTCGTCGCCCACGTAGGCGCCGATGTTCACATACATCGGCGGCATGCAGATGACCCCGCGCCCGAGGTAGGCGCCGTCGCGAACGGTCGACCCTCCAGGAACGATCCGCAGTCCGGACCATGCGCCGATCGATTTCAGCGGCAGCGTGTCCTTGTCGAAGAACGGCCAGCGCCCGTGGTCGGCGGACATGTCGATCGTCTCGCCGAAGCGGAACCCGAGGAGGATGCCGCGCTTGACCCAGGCGTTGACCTTCCATCCCGCCGGCGCGGAGGCATCCGGCTCTGCTGCGCGGACCGTTCCGTCGGACAAGGCGCCCCGGAGAGTGGCGAAGGCCTGGCGCGCCTCCTCGCGCGGGGCTTCAGTCCCGGCTGCGACGAGGCGTTCGATGACCTCCGGTAAGCCGGACGGCGTCACGCGTGCACGCCTCCGCCGACGCCGAGCGCCTGCAGGACACTCTCGATGCGCTCCTTCGAAGCGGGACGCGGCGGGACCATCGGCAGACGATACACCTCGTCGAGCAGGCCCATGGAGGCCATCGCGCTCTTGACGGGAATTGGATTCGATTCGATGAAATTCACCAGCATCAGCGGCAGCATCCGCTGGTGCAGCGCGCGCGCGCCGGCGAAATCCCCCTGTTCGGCCATCTCGACGATCCGGCTCATCTCCGAGGGAATCTCGTTCGCCGCGACCGACACGATGCCGCGGCCGCCCACCGCCATCAGCGGGAGCGTCAGCGCGTCATCCCCCGACAAGACGATGAAGTCGTCCGGGACGCCCGCGCAGATCTCGCACATCTGGGTGACGTTGCCGGACGCTTCCTTCACGCCGACGATGTGGGGCACAGTGGTCAGGCGGATGAGCGTGGCCGGATCGACGTTGCACCCCGTCCGTCCGGGCACGTTGTAGACCACGATCGGCAGTTCGACGGCCTCGGCGATCGCGCGGTAGTGCTGGAAGAGCCCCTCGGGCGTCGGCTTGTTGTAATACGGCGTCACCGACAGGATGCCGTCGGCGCCGGCCTTCCGCATCCGCCGCGCCGCGTGGATGACCTCCTGCGTGTTGTAGCCGCCGGCGCCGGCGAGCACCGGCACCTTGCCTTTGGCTTCGGAGACCACGATCTCGACGAGGCGCACCTGCTCCTCGTCGGAGAGTGTCGGGCATTCGCCGGTCGTGCCGCAGGGCACGAGGAAGTGGATGCCGTGCTCGATCTGCCGCTTCGCGAGACGGGAGACACCCGCTTCGTCGAGCGAGCCGTCCCGCTTGAACGGGGTCACCAGCGCGGTTCCGCAGCCTGTGAACGCTCGTCGCATGCTGTCCTCCTACAGTCCGAGTACATCCGTCATCGAAAACCAGCCGTGGCGCCCGTCCAGCCAGCGGGCCGCGAGCAGCGCGCCCCTCGCGAAGGCGGCGCGATCGCGTGCGTGGTGCGTGAGCGTAATCGTTTCCGAGGCTGCGTCAAAGCCCAGGGTGTGGGTGCCCGGGATGGCGCCCGCGCGGGTGGAGGCGATCGGCACCTCGGCCGTGTAGCCGTGGCGGCGGAGCCGCTGCTCCATCGAGAGCGCGGTCCCCGACGGCGCGTCGCGCTTCGCGGCGTGGTGCAACTCGTGAATCCACGCCCCGAAAGCCGGCTGCGCGGCCATCAAGGCGCCCAACCGCTCCACGACCGACAGGAACACGTTCACGCCGATCGCGAAATTCGGCGCCGAGACGACGCCGATCCCGGCGGCCGCCGCCGTCGATCGGACCGCCGCCTCGTGCCCCTGCCAGCCGGTCGTGCCGATGGCGACCGGAATGCGCTGGCCCGCCAGACGCGCCACGGTGGACGGTACCGCGTCCGCAATCGAAAAGTCGATAGCCACGTCGGCGGACGGCCAGTCGGCCTGCAGTGTCCGGCTCGAGACGGCGCCGACGACCTCGAACCCCTCCGAGGGGGCGAGCGACTCGACGAGCCGTCCCATGCGCC
>JANOJK010000013.1:0-4675 GCA_031408165.1 Acidobacteriota bacterium
TTTGGTGGATATGTCAAAGGGGTGAAGCCCGCCGATCTCGCCGGGTGGGATTCGCCGATCCTGCCGAAACCCGGGAAGTAGGCCGGTTCTCTTGCTCACAGGAGGGTCAGGAGACCAGGAGGAGTCTTTGGATGATTTCTCCTGATCTCCTGGATCTCTTGTAGGAAAAACAAGCGAGTTATTAGTTGGATCACCAATTCCGGTATCGTGAGAAACGCGCATGACGAACACACGCAGATGGCTGTTGGCGTTGGGGGCGGGGCTCGCGGTCGTCGGGACGATACCGGCCGCGGGCAAAGCGGCCCCGCAGTTCCAGCTTCGGGAAAAGGAACACATCGGCATCATCGGCAACACGCTCGCCGAGCGGATGCAATACGACGGCTGGCTGGAGACCATGCTGCACGCGCGGTTTCCGAAGCACCAGCTGGTCGTGCGCAATCTCGGGTTCAGCGGCGACGAAGTCACCACCCGGTTGCGCTCGAAGAACTTCGGGACCCCGGACGAGTGGCTCAAGGGACAGGCGGCGCCGATTGGCGGCTACGAAGACAATCGCCTCGATCGGGCCAACACGAAGGCGGATGTCGTCTTCGCGTTTTTCGGCTACAACGAGTCCTATGCGGGGCAGGAAGGGCTGAGCGCGTTCCAGCAGCAACTCGGCGACTGGATCGCACACACGCTCGAGCAGAAGTACAACGGCAAGTCTGCTCCCCGCCTCGTGCTCTTCTCGCCAATCGCTCATGAGAACCTGGGGAATCCGGACCTCCCCGACGGGGTCGAGAACAACCGGCGGCTGGGGCTCTACACGCGTGCGATGGCGGAGGTGGCCGGGGCCCGCGGCGTGACGTTCGTCGATTTGTTCACGCCGAGCGCGCAGCTGTACGCGTCGACCGACGCGCCGCTGACCATCCAGGGCGTCCACCTGAACAGCGAAGGCAACCGCCGCATCAGCCAGATCATCGACCGGGCCCTCTTCGGCGACCCGCCCGCCCACGAATCCTCTTATCTCGAACGGTTGCGGCAGGCGGTGGTCGACAAGGACTTTTACTGGTTCAACCGCTATCGCACGACGGATGGTTTTGCGACCTACGGCGACCGGGCGTTCCTCACGTTCCTCCGCGGCAATCCGCGCAACGTCAGTCCGGCGCAGGCAGCGAAGGCCGCCAAAGAGGCCATCCTCCCCACCAACTACGAAGTCCTGCAGCGCGAGGTGGCGGTGCTGGACGTCATGACCGGCAACCGCGATCGACGCATCTGGGCGGTCGCCGCCGGTTCGGAGGCGAAGGTCAGCGACTCCAATACGCCGCCGCTCATCGACGCGCAGACCAACGAGTCGGGACTCGGCCCCAACGGCGCGCATGTCTTCCTCGACGGCCAGGAGGCCGTGGAGAAGATGACGATCGGCAAGGGGCTGAAGGTCGAGCTCTTCGCGTCGGAGAAGGAATTCCCCGAGCTGGTGAATCCGGTGCAGATGGCGTTCGACACGCGGGGACGACTCTGGGTGGCCGCGTGGAAGAACTATCCGCACTGGCACCCGAAGGGGCCGATGGACGACAAGCTGCTGATCCTCGAGGACACCAACGGGGACGGCAAGGCCGACAAGCGCACGGTCTTCGCCGGCGATCTCAACAACCCCACGGGTTTCGAGTTCTACAAGGACGGGGTGATCCTCGCGCAGGCGCCGAACCTCGTCTTTCTCAAGGACACCAACGGCGACGATCGCTACGACACGAAGGACATCCTCCTCCACGGCTTCGACACGGCCGACACCCACCATACGATCAACAGCTTTACGTTCGATCCGGGTGGGGCTCTGTACATGGGGGAAGGCATCTTCCATCGCACGCAGGTCGAATCACCCTGGGCGCCCACGACGCGGCTGGTGGACGGCGGCGTCTTCCGGTTCGAGCCGCGGACCTGGAAGTTCGAGGTCTACATTCCCCACAACTTCCCCAACCCCCACGGGCATGTGTTCGACGCGTGGGGCCGCAACATCGTGTTCGACGCAACGGGGGGGCAGCCGTTCTATGGACCCTCGTTTTCCACGAAGAAGTACTACCCGGCCGCGGAAACCAACAAAGCCCCCAGGCCGGGCGCCGTCCGCACCCGCCCGGTCGCCGGCGCGGAGATCCTGTCCAGCCGCCACTTTCCCGAAGAGATGCAGGGCAACGTCATCGTCCTCAATGTGATCGGCTTCAGGGGGCTTCTCAACTACAAGCTGAGCGAAGACGGCGCCGGTCTGAAGTGGACGGAAGTCGAGCCGATCCTCCATTCCGCCGACGAGAACTTCCGGCCGGTCGACGCCGAGGTCGGCGCGGATGGCGCGCTGTATGTCGCCGACTGGCACAATCCGATCATCGGACACATGCAGCACAACCTGCGCGACACCTCCCGCGACAAGTTGCACGGCCGCATCTATCGCGTGACCTACCCGGGACGCCCGTTCCTCCCATCGGCCAGGATCGCGGGTGAGCCTCTCGCCCGGCTCCTGGACTTGCTGAAAGAGCCCGAGGATCGGGTTCGCTATCGGGCGAAGATTGAACTGAGCGCCCGCGACACCAAAGAGGTCATGGCGGCGCTCCGGGTCTGGATGGACGGCCTCGATCCAAAAAGCGAGAAGTACGAGCATCACATGCTCGAGGCGCTCTGGGTGCAGCAGTGGCACAACCGGGTTGACGAGGTGCTGTTGAAGCGCATGCTGCGCTCCAGCGAGCCCTGGGCCCGCGCCGCCGCCACGCGCGTGCTGTGCTACTGGAGGGACCGGGTCGCCAACCCGCTGGTCCTGCTGAAGGCGCAGGCCAACGATGCGCATCCCGCCGTGCGGCTGGAGGCCGTGCGTGCCGCAAGCTTCTTCCAGTCGTCGGAGGCCGCGGGGATCGCGCTCGAGTCGCTGAATCATCCCCAGGATCGCTTTCTCGAGTACACGCTCGACCAGACGATGAAGACCCTGAAGCCCTTCATGCGGTGATGTCCACACTGCTCCTCGACGCTCTGACATGCGCGCTGCTCCTGTCGTACCCGTCCCTGGCCCCCGAAGTGGCGCCCGTGCTCGCCGCGACGCAGGCGCCGCAGGAAGATGCGCCCCGTATCCTTCTCGATCAGTCCCCGCGCGCGGTCGACTATCAGCTCGTTCGGTTGAGCAACGATCAGCTCGTCCGCGTCGAGCGCCGCGACAGTGACGCCAGGTACCGGCCGGTCTACTTCGCCATCCTGACGCGCGGAGGCATGGCGCCTCCGTTTCGCGCTGAGGCGCTCGCGGCGCTCGTCACGATCGATCGTACGAGTCCCAGCCGCGTGCTGCTCGACGCGTTGGCAAAGGTTCCCCCCGAGGACACGCAGAACGGCGACAGCCTGCTCGGCATCCTGCTCGGTCAGCCCGCCGATGTGTTGCGCCAGCAGCGCGACGCCCTGGCGCGGGCCGCGGCGGAGGCCAGCCTACCGCTCGTCCGGCAAGGCGCGTACGGGGGCATGATGATCGCCGACGGCGATCCCGCGCCGGCATGGCAGGCCGCGGCGGGACGCGACGGTCACCTGGCAGAGCTGCTCCGAAGCGTGCCGCACCTCGGGAAGTCGGACGCGCTGCGCGCAAGGCTGTTCACGCCTGTCGCCGCGCTGCTCGCCGAAACCAGGCACCCTGGCACGCGCGCCGCCGCCGTGGCGGCGCTCGCCTGGACGCGACGCGACACCGCGACCTTCGACCTGCTGGCGCGCGAGATCCTCCAGAGTTCCGACGCCGAATCGCGCGCCGCGGCCATCAGGTCCGTGCAGGTGATCCCCGAGCAAGCCTGGACGCCGGCGTCGATTGAGCCGTTGGCGAGGGCAATCGTGGCGTTGGTCAGGGAGACCGCCTCCGATCTTCGGACCGAGCCCCCAACGATTGACGCGCTTCAGTTGGGGGAAAAATTGGCCGCCGCGTTGCCCGTGGAGCCCAGGCTGGCCGTCCGCCGCGAGTTGCGTGCCCTCGGGGTGCAGGTCGTGCGGATTCAAAGCGTGCCCGAGCAGATGATCTTCGATCTGAATTGGTTCGTCGTCCAGGCGGGCAAGCCCGTGCAGATCGTCCTCGTCAACCCCGACGCGATGCCGCACAACCTCGTAATCAGCCAGCCCGGGTCGCTGCAGGAGGTCGGGACGAAGGGGGCGATGATGCCCCTGCCGACCGACCCCGACGTGAAGCCCTACGTTCCGGACACGCCGCTCGTGCTGCACGCGACACGACTTCTCAACGCGGGAGAAACGGAGCGGCTCAACTTCACGGCGCCAGCGAAGCCGGGCGACTACGTGTACCTCTGCACCTTTCCCGGGCACTTCGTGCGGATGTACGGCGTGATGCTCGTCGTGGAGAACCTGGAAGCCTGGGAGGGGAAGCCGACCGTGCCGACCGACCCGGTGACGAACAAGCCCTTCGCACGCCAGCGTCAGTGAGGCCTGTAACGACGACGGGCCGCGGGCTCGACACCAAGACCACCAAGGGTACCAAGGTCACCAGGGCCGCTCATTCAGCCCTGATCGCCCGAATCGGATCGACCCGCAAGGCGCGAAGCGTGGGCAGCAGCGTACCCGCAATCGCCATCACGAGCGTCACGCCCGTGACGGTGGCGAAGGTCGCGGCATCGCCCGGCGTGACGCCGATCAGCAGCGCCTGCAAGGAGCGTCCGGCCACGTATGCCAGCGCCAGCCC
>JANOJK010000014.1:0-4172 GCA_031408165.1 Acidobacteriota bacterium
CACTTCCATCGCGCGCGGCAGCGCCGCTTCGCTCGACGTCGTGGAGAACGCGATAATCGCCGGTTCCTTCACCGCGCGGATGAACTTCCGGAGCGGGACGCGGAACATCAGGGCGATCGGCAGGAACACGGCGAGGATCAACACCGCCAGCGCGGCGTACAGCGTCGCCACCAGCCAGGCGAGGTTGTACAGGACGCCCAGCCCGCCATGCCCGACGGTGTAGGCGATCGCCGCGCCCACGCCGATCGGGGCGTAATGCATGACGATGTTCGTGAACTTGAACATCGTTTCCGCGAGCGCCTCGCACCAGGCGAGCACCGGCCGTCCCTTCTCGCCAATCATGCCCAGCGCGATCCCGAAGAAGATGCTGAACAGGACGATCTGGAGCACGTCCCCCTTGGCCATCGCGTCGATGACCGACTCGGGGACGACGTGCAGGAGGATCTGGTCCCAGGTTTGCGCCT
The DNA here is from genome assembly GCA_031408165.1 of Acidobacteriota bacterium. Classification (GTDB taxonomy): domain Bacteria; phylum Acidobacteriota; class Vicinamibacteria; order Vicinamibacterales; family 2-12-FULL-66-21; genus JAICSD01. The sequence goes on from JANOJK010000014.1 coordinate 465, forward strand.
TGGCGGTGATCCCGGACTCCTGACCCATCGGCAGGTTCACGCCGTCGCCCGGGCGGGTGATGTTCACCGCGAGCAGTCCGATGACCAGCGCGAGCGTCGTCACGATCTCGAAGTAGATGATCGCGCGCAGCCCCATCCGCCCGACGACCTTGAAGTGCCCGGCACCCGCGATGCCCGCCACGAGCGTGGCGAAGATCAGCGGCGCGATGATCATCTTGATCAGTCGCAGGAAGAGCTGGCTGAACGGCCTGAAATAAACGCTCCACGCGGGGTTGTAGTGCTGGACGATGGCGCCGACGAGGATTCCGAGGGCGAGGCCGACAAAAATCTGCTGGGTGAGGGTCAAGCCCCGGCGCGGCGCCGGGACGGGAGCGTCTGGGGACATCGGGGGATTCTACCCGATGCCCCGCGGCAACCCGGGGCTGTCGTCGCCCGGAACCTGCTTCAGTCGCAAGGATACGGGCCTTGGAAGATGTCTAATACTTCGGCAACGTCGGATCGACACGGTCGATCCACGCCAGAATGCCGCCGGTGAGGTTGCGCGCGTTCGTGATGCCGTGATCGCGGAGCAGCGCGACCGCCTTTGCGCTGCGGCCGCCCATCTTGCAGTGAACGACGATCGGCGGGGCGTCCTTCCCCTGGGGAACCTCGGCCAGCCGTTTCGGCAGGTCGCCGAGCGGGATGAGCGTGGTCCCGGGAATGCGGCAGATCTCGAACTCCCGCGGTTCCCGGACGTCCAGGATCCACAGCGGTTCCCTGCGATCGACCGCCGACTTCAGCGCCTCGACGGAGATCTCCGGCACCGCTGGTGTCGATGCGGCCGCGGCGGCCGCCTGGGGAACGCCGCAGAACTGCTGGTAGTCGATGAGCGACGTGACGGTCGGGTGGTCCCCGCACACCGGGCACGCGGGATCCCGCCGGAGCTTCATCGTGCGGAACTCCATGCTCAGGGCGTCGAGCAGCAGGAGCCGCCCGGCCAGCGTGTTCCCGATGCCGAGGATCAGCTTGATCGCTTCGGTCGCCTGGATCGTGCCGATGATGCCGGGCAAGACGCCGAGCACGCCACCCTCGGCGCAGCTCGGCACGAGGCCCGGGGGAGGCGGCTCCGGGTACAGGCAGCGGTAGCAGGGTCCGCCCTTCGTGGCGAAGACCGACGCCTGTCCGTCGAACCGGAAAATGCTGCCGTAGGCGTTGGGCTTCCCAAGCAGTACGCACGCGTCGTTGACCAGGTACCGCGTCGGGAAGTTGTCTGCGCCGTCGACCACGACATCGTAGCCGCGCAGGATATCGAGCGCGTTCGCGGAACTGAGCGGCGTCTCGTGCGTGACCACCCGCACCCCGGGATTGAGCGCGCTCAGCCGGCTCGCTGCCGCCTCGACCTTGCGGCGGCCCACGTCGCTCGAGCTGTAGAGAATCTGCCGCTGCAGGTTGCTGAAGTCCACGACGTCGAAATCGACGATCCCGAGCGTGCCGACACCCGCCGCAGCCAGATAGAGCGACGCCGGCGAACCCAGCCCGCCGGCGCCGATGCACACCACGCGGGCGGCTTTGAGGCGCCGCTGACCCTCGACGCCCACCTCCGGAATGATCAGGTGACGGCTGTAGCGTTGAACCTCGTCGTTCGTCAACGCGTCCGAGCCGCCCGCGACGGACGGGACGATGCTGACGGTGTCGCGCGGGCCCACTGGCGTGTCCTCGCGTGCGAGCTGCCGGATGTCCTCGTCGTTGACATAGATGTTGACGAAGCTGCGGATCGTGCCGTCGGGGGTGAAGAGGTGGGCCCGCAGGTCGGGGTGCGCGGAGGTCAGGGCGCGCAGGAGCTCGCCCGCGGTGGAGCCCTCGGCGGTGACGACCGCCTGCTGGCCCGTGAAGGGGCGCAGCGGCGTGGGAATGAGAATGCGAACCGGCATGCGTTGTCTCCTTACGTGATCGACTCTTCGGTGTACCCCGACCGATCGGCGCTTAGCCGCCACGATCGCAGCTCGCGCGGAACCCCGCCGCGGATCGACACGATCGCGTAACTGAGGTGTGGCCACGCATGGGCCAGATCGAATGCGGACGGCTCCGCGGCGTGATCGGGGTGCGAATGGTAGAAGCCGACGATCTCGAGCCCGCGGGCGGTCGCGCGGGCGTCCGCCCGCCGGTAGTCGTCGGGTCCGATGAGGAACCTCCGTCGCCGTTCGAGGTCAGTGCTGTTCTCGAGCCGCCAGGTTTCGCTCACGGTCCCGTCGCGCGGCCCGAGCAGCACGCCGCAGCATTCGTCCGGATAGGCGGCGGCGCCGTGCCCGCGTATCTCGGCGCGGGCCTCGACGGGCAGCCGCAGCGCCGGGCCGGGGGCCTGCCAGAACCGCTCGGAAAGATAACGCCCGCCCCCGTCGGCAAAGATGGTGACGATGACGCCACGATCGATCGAGCGCGCGACCTCGACGGCCGCCGAGAGCGCCGCGCCGCTGGAGGGGCCGACAAAGAGCCCCGCCTCACGGCAAAGCCGGCGCGTCATCGCATACGCGTCTTCGGTCGAGACCGTGAGCTGGCGGTCGGCGAGCGAGGGATCGTAAATCGACGGTACGAGCGCGGACGCCATGTGCTTCAGCCCCTCGAGCCCGTGGAGCGGCGAGTCGGGCTGCACCGAGATGAGCTGGATGCCCAGCCCCGCCGCGCGCAGACGGCGTCCCGTGCCGACGAAGGTGCCGCTCGTGCCGAGCCCCGCCACGAAGTGCGTCAGCCGGCCCCCCGTCTGATCGAGGATCTCCGGACCTGTCGTCTCGAAGTGCGCGCGCCAGTTGGCCTCGTTGCTGTACTGGTCGGGATAATAGTACCGGGCCGGATCGCCGGCGAAGATCCGCCGCGCCTCCTGGATCGCGCCGTCGCTGCCCTCCATCGGATCGGTCAGGACGAGCTCCGCCCCGTACGACTGCAGTATCTGGCGGCGCTCCGGCGTCACGCTGGCCGGGATGCAGAGCTTCACGAGGAAGCCGCGCGCGGCGCCCAGCATCGCATACGAGATGCCGGTGTTGCCCGACGTCGCATCGAGCAGCACCTGGCCGGTCCCGAGCGCTCCGCGACGCTCTCCGTCCTCGACCATGGCGAGTGCGGCGCGATCCTTCACGGAGCCGCCGGCGTTGTGGGGCTCGAGCTTCGCGTGGATCTCGACGCCCGGCTTCGGCTCGAACGCGTCGAGGCGCACGAGCGGCGTGTTGCCGATGCGTAATCCCGCCGGTGCCCGCGTATCCAACGTCACAGATCCTGCCAATAAAAAAGGCCCGGGGAGTGAATCCCGGGCCTCGGTGTCGGACTGTCTTCCTCCGGGGCTTACGTCCCCGAAACGCGCCGCACACGTCTGCCGCGGGCCCCACTGGGGCAGCAACAACAACAGACGGTCGTGACCGATACGGGGCAACGCAAGAAATTCACTATAGCAGATCGGCCCCGCGCTCATCCGGCTCGCGGCGGCGCCAGATATGCCCCGAGCGCTGAAATGGCTGGACACGCCCGCGCCTTCTCGATCGTCACCCGGATCTTCGAGGTGCTGACCGGCGCAAACGTTGCGATCCGCTTGTAACCGACCGTCGTCCCGCTCGCGAGCGGCGTCCAGCGCCCGTCGATCTCCGCCTGGACCGTCCACGATTCCACGCGCTGCCCGAGAGCAATCGCTTCCTGGATGACCACCCGGTCGACGCGTACCGGCTGGCGCCAGTGCAGATCGAT